>JBBSCL010000227.1:0-5742 GCA_038250345.1 Leptolyngbyales cyanobacterium | reverse complement strand
ATTTTGGCAGATCTGCCGCCCCTAGCTGCCGCGATCGCTAAAGCCGCCCACATTCCTTGCTATATGATGAGCAACTTCGGCTGGGATTTTATTTATCAGGCATGGCAGGCGGAACTGCCTGATTTTGGCGAAATTGTGGAGTGGATTCAGGGCTGTTTTAGCCAGTGCGATCGCCTATTTCGACTGCCCCTCCATGAACCCATGAGCGCCTTCCCCCAGATTACCGATGTTGGCTTCACAGGCGGCACTCCCCATTACAGCCCAGAGCAGCTAAAACAAAACCTTAACTTGACTGCACCTAAAGAACGAACCGTGCTGCTAACCTTTGGTGGATTGGGCTTAGAGCAAATCCCCTACCAAAACCTGGAACACTTCGCCGATTGGCAGTTTATTACTTTCGATCGCAACGCGCCCAATCTACCCAACCTAATCAAACTCAGTAGCCCCCAATATCGCCCCGTAGATGTCATGCCAATTTGTTACTGCATGATTTCCAAACCGGGCTACAGTACCTTTTCTGAAGCGTGCCGTCAAAACCTGCCCATCATCTCCATCACCCGCGACGACTTCGCCGAAGCCCCTGTTTTACTCCGTGCCACCCAAAACTACGTTACTCACCGACTTCTGCAACCCACTGAGTTTTTTACAGGCGCTTGGGAGTTTCTCCATGAACCCCTTCAACCGCCTTTACAATCCACCGAGCTAGTCGCCGACGGCAACCACGAAATTGCCCAAGCCGTACTCAACTATTTTCAAAAGAAATAATATAAAGCATCCTTCGGAAGCAAAAGAGATTTCAGCCGCTCATGACTCAGCATCAACAAACACTGCGGATTTCAACCACTGGCAAATCCTTGTGCAAAATTACTTCACAGGTGCAGGCGGTGGTCACACGATCAGGGATACAGATGGGCTTGTGTAATCTGTTTTTACGGCACACTTCCGCTAGCTTGGTGATTCAAGAAAATGCCGACCCGGATGTGTTGAAGGATCTGGAAAACTTTTTTGCCAAGCTGGTGCCAGAGTGGGAAAACTATATTCACAGCACGGAAGGTGCCGACGATATGCCCGCCCATATTCGCACAGTGTTAACCCATACCTCTGAACAAATTCCCGTTGCCAACGGTCGCTTACTGCTCGGTGTTTGGCAGGGGATTTACCTGTGGGAACATCGCCAGCGTGGTTCTAGCCGTGAATTGGTGGTGCATGTTATGGGCGAACTTTAGCCTCATTCGGAATTTATCCCAAAAAATATCTAAATTTGCTCACTTTTATTTGTTTACGATTTGACACTTTCTTTAACATCTGTTTACAATAGGCGCATAGGTAGAAATGAACTTGGAGCAATTAATTATGGCTACTGAAAAAATCATCATCGCTGAAGACCGCAACAGTTGGAAATTTGGTTTCACTCCACAAGCCGAGTTGTGGAATGGTCGGTTTGCCATGATTGGCTTTGTGTCCGCTTTGATCACTGAATCGATAACCAGCCAAGGTGTCCTTCACTTCTTAGGTTTGATGTAGTTTCTTTTGATAGGACAATCTAGTAAAGCAATAGGTTGCAAAAATGGGCTTCTCCGGTGAGAAGTCCATTTTTATGAGTTAGAAAGTCCATTTTTATGGGTTAATTGTCTCAAACACGCTATTCCTAAACTATGCACTTTCAGTGCAAGACTTTAGTTGCTACACACTTCTGGGTTAGATAGATTGTCGGATTAGAGTTCACCATTTACAGATCTCACACCTAATGATGCATTCAACGAAGCCCCAGACTTGGGCTTTAACCCTTAAGGAACACACTTTTAGCGCATAGTGGTTCAGTTCTACCTCAGAATGGGTTGCACATTTGGGAGCAATCCCGCAAATAGTCAACAATATTACCGATAAGCTGACATCAGGTTGAAATTGAAATGCATAGATGATTTTCTGAAAACGATAATAACTGCCGAAATTTTCGCAGCTTGTCAAAATTATTCATGGTCAAGTCATTTGACACGACATTGACCATTAAGCGGTCAGGTCATCGATTCTGACCGCTTTTCTTGACCGATTAGTCTAAACTTCAGTTACGCGGCTGGTTTCTTGATGCCATTGCCTGCATTCGTTCTAAGGGAAAATCGGAAATAAAACTATCCCAGGATCTAGATTGTCCGGCAGCGTTGTATACGTGCAATACACCACTAATCACCCGGCTGGACACGATTAGGTCAAGCGCCCTAGCAAGATTGAGTGACTGAGTTAGCTCGTCTTGAGTCATTAGTTTTTGTAAAAGAGCAATATCCCCAACAGCCAAGCTTGAGGGTTCGGTTAGTCCTCTTATCCTAATCAGGAATGGGATGAAAGCGCATCCCCTTAAGGATTAGGTGAAATGAAAATTATCAGAATTTTGAAGCAGGTGCTAGGGGGCATGGGTCAGATATGAATCTGAAACCCTAAACCCTAAACCTTTTTTCATGCAGCCAGTATTTAAAAGTAAAGGTGCGCTATGACAACGCCATAACGCACCTGAAAGCCTGTATTTCTGGAATGAAGCCTACTTTGCCATGGCAGGTTGAGACATTTCGTCTACCATATGAATCCAGTCGGTGTGGTAGCTGCCGTCTTCATCCACGCGCTCGTAGGTGTGGGCACCAAAATAATCGCGCTGCGCTTGGGTCAGGTTTTGAGGTAGGCGATCGCGGCGGTAGCTATCGAAATAATCGAGCGAGGCGCTAAATGCCGGAACCGGGATGCCAACTTTTGCCGCCATTGCAACCACCTCACGCCACGCAGTCTGGCGATCGAGAATCGTTTGCTTGAACTCCGGAGCTAGCAGCAAGTTTGCCAAGCTGGGGTTCTGATCAAACGCTTTCTTGATCTTGTTCAAGAAGCCTGCCCGAATAATGCAGCCGCCTTTCCAAATCCGGGCACATTCACCCAAATCAAGATCGAATCCGTACTCGTCGGAGGCGCGTTTCAGCAGCGCCATCCCTTGAGCATAAGAACACATCTTGGAGCAGTACAGCGCATCGCGCACCTTCGAGACAAAGGCTTGCACATCGCCATCGAAACTCATGGCAGGACCCATTAGTTCTTTGGATGCAGCAACCCGCTCTTCCTTGTAAGAGGACATAATCCGGGCAGTTACAGCAGCGATAATCGTTGGAATCGGCACACCCAGTTCCATCGCGCTATCCACTGTCCAGCGTCCGGTTCCCTTTTGGGCTGCCGCGTCTAGAATTACGTCTACCAAGGGATTGCCCGTGTCAGGATCAGTCACCTTAAAAATGTCGGCGGTAATCTCAACCAGGTAGGAGTTGAGTTCATCAGTAGTGTTCCACTCGGTAAAAACGTCATGCAGTTGCGCGGCGTTTAGTCCAGCAACACTTTTCAGTAAGTCATAGGCTTCCGCAATGAGTTGCATGTCGCCATACTCAATGCCGTTGTGAACCATTTTGACGTAGTGACCTGCGCCACCCGGTCCAATATAGGCGACACAAGGACCATCATCCACTTGAGCCGCAATTTTAGTCAGGATGGGTTCCAGATTGTCATAAGCCTGCTTTGTGCCTCCGGGCATCATGCTAGGACCGAGAAGTGCGCCTTCTTCACCGCCACTTACGCCCATGCCGATGAAGGTGAACTTATCAGCTTCTAGAGCCTTGGCACGACGTTCAGTATCGGTAAACAGCGAGTTGCCACCATCGATCAGCACGTCGCCTTCATCTAGCAGCGGTTTAAGTTGCTCGATCACGGCATCTACAGGAGCGCCTGCTTTCACCATGATCAAAATGCGACGGGGACGCTCTAGGGAGGCGACAAAATCTTCTAGGTTATAGGCAGCAACGCAGTTTTTGCCTTGAGCGCGAGTTGCCATGAATTGGTCAGTCTTCTCACGGCTGCGATTGTAGACGGAAATGGGAAATCCTTTACTCTCAACGTTTAATGCTAGATTTTCGCCCATAACGGCGAGACCGATTACACCAAATTGCTGTGCCATAAAACTCTCTGGTAATTCTGCAAAGTACCGGGACTCGTCCCCATCAGGTTAGACCAATCACAGGAGATTATCTAAAAAAATAATATTAAAAATAATATTAAGCTGTTGCGCTTTTGACGGATGCATACTGAAACACATCTTTTTTTGTTAAGCAATTTTGACTCGCTCAAGTCGATGGATTTTGTTGAAATGGTTTTGATGACGATCGCACTATAACTCGCAAGCATTATCATGAATGCCCCTGTAATCAGATACTCTAGTCAACCGATAGGTGATGATTCTTTAGTCTGCTAAACGGTAAGGGAATGCCTGTATGACCCTCTCATTTTCGGTAATCGTGCCTGCCTATAACTGTCAGGATTCGGTGGTTAGAACGTTGCAAAGTATTGAGCAAAGCATTCAGTACTTTTGCCAAAATTCCCCTGTGGGCGCTGAGGTCATGGCTGAAGTTATTGTGGTAAACGATGCATCGAGCGATCGCACCCTAGAGGTTGCCACTCAATTCATGCAAACGAACCCCCAGCGATTTGTTATGGTCAATCATCAAGCCAGCCAAGGGTTAGCGATCGCTCGCAATACGGGCTTCAAGTATGCCAAAGGAGAACTAATCTTTTTCTGCGACCCCAACAGTTTCTTCTCCCTGCCCCACATTTCCGCCTGCATTCTGTGCTTGCATCAAGCTAACCAACCCCCTACTGAACAGGTGGGAGCCGTTACCCTTGATACAAAACTGATTCAAGAAAACCAATATCAGATCGTCGTGCCGCCCTACGCCTTGGATGCCGTGCAAACGGGAATTCAAAGCAGCAATGCTAGCGCACCGGTAAAATCTCTAGAAAATCGGAGGTTGAGCAACCTTTGTGTCAAACGAGAATGTCACGAGTTTCTGGAAGGGTTTCTAGATTTGCCGCCGCTCCATGAAAACGGCAAAGAAGTCTCTGCTTATCATCACTGGCTAGAGCAGTTTTTTCTGGTCGGCAAACTGGCGGTTAAAACCGTGGAAAGCACCCAGTCAGTTTCGCAGCCGCCCGGAATGATTGAGCTTGTGCAGACTGGGCAAAATGCCGTCGCAGTTCCACAAAGTGTTGTCATTGAAAGCAGCAATGCCCATGCTGTTGAAGCACACTCCCAGCGACTCCTTCAAAAAGCAACATTTTTCAACAAACAAGAGCAAGCGAGACTTTTTAAGATTTATCGAACCTACGTCAGCACCATTTCTTTAGAAGATCACGCGGTTTCTTGGGAAGCGGCTCGATATTTATTCCAAGCGATACAAGAAGCAAAGCCCAAAAGAATCTTGGACTTAGGCAGCGGCTACAGTTCGCTCATTTTTAGAACCTATCAGGCAAAGTTTGCACCAGAAACCACAGTGGTGTCCGTAGACGATGATGCCGAGTGGCTGGAAAAAACCAAAACCTTTTTGCAGGCGAATGACATTAGCACCAAGCATTGCATCACCTGGGAAACGTTTTCAAGTGCCTATGCCGATCAATTCTATGACTTCATTTTGTATGACATGGGCAACATGTATACCAGAGCCGAGAACCTCACCAAGATAGTGGATGTGATGGAGCCAACTGGCTGCCTGATTATTGATGATGTGCATTTTTCGTTTTACGCCATGGTTGTGTTTGAGGTGATAGGCAACTATCGCCTCCGGTTGCAGTCGCTTAAACAAGAAACGTTGGATAAATATGGTCGCTATGCGGTGAAGGCAACTTATATCTGAATCTACAGGAAGGTGCGGCGTGACGAAAAACAAT
>JBBSCL010000226.1:0-5752 GCA_038250345.1 Leptolyngbyales cyanobacterium | reverse complement strand
GCCTTGATCGGGTTTCACGTTCTTTAGCCACTTCAGTTGTGATAAATCCATCCTACCGACGACCTCAAAGTAACTTAACACTGAACATTAACCGAACGCTCCGACAGATGCCACCACCGATAACTGAAGGCGGCATAACGGTGAAGTTGTGCGGCGGCAGACAAACTCGACTTCCTACCGACAACCTCTGTACCGTCCGCACCAACGCAGTGTTAGGTGGCTGGCAACTGTCAACTGAATCAACAATCACGACAGATAACCACCGCCGGGAAATTAAGATGTGCTAAGCTCCCTTGCCTAACATTGCGGGCACATCAATCTCTTTAATACAGGTGGCTCGTGACAAGGAGAGAATGCAATCAATAATAATTAGAAGATCGGTTAAAGGAATTGCCTCACCACCTAATAGATTCTCTGCGGCGAGATCAGCCAGAACTTCAGGTGTGCCAACATTGCCAGGATTAATTACCGTTACACTGATTTGCTGCGATCGCAATTCTTCGCGCAGTGAATGTACCACACCCCGCAACCCAAACTTAGAAGCACTATTGGCAACTTCTCGCCCTGGAAAATTATCCCGACCGGAGAGCGCACCCATGAAAATGATTTTCGGATTTTCAGATTGCCGTAGGGCAGGCAGTAAGACTTTAACCAGTCGAATCGGAGCCACTAAATTTACAGCAATAACTTGAGCAATATCAGCATCAGAACACTCTTCAAAGCTGTACTGACTGGTAAACGCATGAGTTTCCCAAGTTCCTCCCATGTATAACAATGCATCTAAGGGATCGTCCCCGATCGTCTTTGCCACCGTAGTCACATCTGCCAACTCAGACAAATCTGCCTGAATCCACTCACCAAACGGTGCCGCAGTGCGAGAAACTGTTAGTAAGCGATTGGACTGGGACACCAGATGTTCGGCAACAGCAAGTCCAATGCCACGGCTTGCGCCAGCTACGAGAATCGTCTTGAACGACATAGATATTCTCCTTTTTAGTTGAGGCAAAGACCGAACTTGGTAATCCCTGGAAACTCAATATTAAATTGCTCCATAAAGTAATCAGCGTGAAAGGTTTGATAAGGTTTAAACCCAATCGATTCGTAGGTACGCCGAGCAATATCGTTGCCGTTGATTACCATAATTCCCGCGTGAGAATGCTGCTGCGATCGTCCTTCCTCCAGCAATGCTTTGAGTAGCACCTTGCCTAAACCTCGACCTCGTGCCCCCGGTAATACGGCAACCGTTTCAATAATCCAAGGTGCTTGAGGGGTGAGAAAAAAGGGGCGCAGGTCGTCACCCCAAAGTTGCAGATAGCGATCGCGAAAGGAGGTTGTAACCTCTTTTCGCCAGTTCAAATCTACTGCAATCTGATCGAGAAGAGATAGACGTAATGGGCAATAATCCTCTAAGTTGGGTGTATACCCTACTGCGGCTGCAACGGGGTTTCCCAACTCCTCCAAAACCAAGAAATCATCGATATTGCCCCAGTTAGAAGCTCTAGCTCTGAACATTGCCTCAAGGAATGGTAAGGCACCTGTTCCAGTGCCCACCAAAATATCTTCCCAAAAGCAGTGATTTAGCGGCGGCAGGGAAGCTTCGTAGTCAATTTTGGCGAGAAACGGAATGTCTACGATCGTCGCTTTGCGAGTTTTTAGCGCAGTTTGCATCATAGCCTCCTTGATGAGAATCTTCATGAAAGATACAATCTGTATGTATCTAAAATATAGTGTTCTCCTCTGCGCTGTCAAGATACATTCTGTATGAATGTTAGATCTCCGCCAATTGCTATGCCCGCCAAACTGACCAAGGCTGAACAAACCCTACGCACCCGCCGTGTCATCCTGGATCGGGCACGTCATTTGTTCGCAACCAAAGGGTATGCCGCTACCGGAACTGAGGAAATTATCAGCGAGTTGGGGATTACTCGTGGGGCGTTGTATCATCAATTCAACGATAAGCTAGGAGTTTTCAAGGCTGTGATTTCTGAAGCCTATGTCGAAATCACAGCCTACATCAAAGACCGAATACAGCCGCTGGACGATAATTGGGAACAGTTGATCGTCGGTTGTCAGGCATTTTTAGAAATTGCCCAGCAGGAGGAACTACGGCGGCTGGTCTTTATTGAAGCTCCAGCCGTTTTAGCGGCAGATACCCTAGCAGAGTTTGACCAGTATGGGTTTGGATTGCTCCATGAATCCATCCGGATCGCTGTCAATGAAGGCAAGCTAAATACGATCGATGCAGAGGGCTTTGCCCATTTGGTGAATGGTTCGCTCAATGAGTTGGCAGGATGGGTCGCGCAGTCTAATGATTCTAAACGGTTGAAAACGGCTCAACAATTGGTCGAGACGCTACTCACTCGGCATCAAAAATAATATTCTCTGACCGAATTCTCTTGTAGTTGTTGGGCGATCGGCGATCGCCTCACTCAACAGCCTCGCTGACATACACAGATAGGGTTTCGTTTGCGTCCTTACGATAACTCAAGCCACCTAACGGTGAAGTTGTGCGGCGGCAGACATCCTCAAACTCCCACCAGAAACCTCTGCTCCGTCCGCACCAACGCATTGTTAGCACGCGCCGCAACCTTGCACCTGACTTTGTGCGATCGCGTACCTTATGAGACTCATTTAAGAGCCAGTAGCTGATTAAGCTTATTTTTCAAATCTGGCGATACCATCAGTGGCTTGTAAACTTCGCCTTCATAGGGATGCCAAACGTAGCCAGGGCTGAAGGGTCGAAATGATGGAGAGGCTCCGAGCGATCGCCAAACCGTCTCAGCCAAGACTAAACCTGGGAAACTGATTACAGGAATTTCTGTACTCAACTCGCTGTAGGTTCTAAATTCATCGGCTTCCACGCCAACCAGGGCATAACGAAAGGGTGGAGCAGGCTGCAACCGCTGATAGAGTAGAATACCTAACTCCGTCATCTGATAAGCAATGTCGGATGAATCAATTCCAACTTCACTGATGCCACTTGGCAAAACCTGACACCACCAGTTCTCCTCAATATCCTGCAAAACCGCTGTATGGCATTGGGACTGATTACCGTTTGAAAGCACCCAGGAAAGACCATCAAAATGCTTTGCGAATTGCTCAGCATCAACCTGTTCTGCACCACATTCAGCCGATAAACTAAACGTCCATGCCATCTTAATCAACCCTTTCCCAGTCATTTTGTGTACTTGCTAATGCAGTCTCGTACTTTTCTAAAAGCATCGTGACCCTTGGCATAATGCTAACGTGAGTGGCGCTATCTTGAACCGCTTCAAGGTCGCCACTGATTTTGCTTTCCTCAATCTGCCACAGGGGATCTCTCCCCATACCACCGAAAACTGTAGGTCTGCGAAAGGCAGGTAAGCTCTCGATCGAGAGTGATGTGGACATCCCTTTCGTGCTTCTCATGGCTACAACCACCAGTTCCCCTGTAGATTTGCGTTCTGTTTCGGGTCGCAAATATCCCTGGTCATTCAGCCAATCTTTCGGCATTCCTTCAACATTGATGTCAATGCCAAGCCTGACTCCCAGGAGTCGAGCACTACGCCCCACTTTTGGTTTGCCGTTTTCTTCTGCCATGCCTCGATAGTAAAGTTTTGTCACACAACTGAGATAAATAACTCAATTTCAAGAGCATAGATCCAAAAGTCCTCAATTTGTCTGGCTACTTCGCCTTGAACCAGCAACCCCATTTCCAGATGTCTGCCTAATCCAGGAGCCGTTAAGTTGGCGCTACCCACATAAGCAGACAGCCCATCTGCAACACAAAATTTTGCATGAGAACCCAGTCGTTGGGCATCTACCATGTTTTCCTTAGGCTGAAATAGGCGTAAACGTCCTTGGGCGTTTTGGCTCAACCAAGCGGTATCCAGGGTTTGTAAGCCTTGACCTGTCCCTACTACATCTACATTGACACCTCGTTGTAGTGCTGCCTGTAAAGCTTCGGCTAAAGTACCACTGGACAGCCCATAGCCAGCTTGCATAAAAGGTGCTGCAATGACGACGTATCGTTTTGCCTGAGCCAAGAGTTGAGTCAAAACCCCCAACGTCATTCGGCACCGCATTCGGTGAGCCAAAGCTGCCCCATAAGGTTCTGGAGCAGTGATGACGAGTTGAACTGGGGAATCAGGCATACCTTGATGGAGAGTCAAAGGGAAGGATCAAGATAGCCAACCTGAATGGTTCCAAGTTGAGGATCGGGACCGCCAAACAGAAATGAGCGCCCTAAGTTCAGGTTAAAAAAGCGGCAACTGGTTTCAGCCAGATGGGTACAGGCATGGCAACTTGATTCTCGTTCACGACAAACAGGATCGTATACGCAGCGTCGGGAATTTCGGACTGCATTAAGCCACTCTGCTAGGGATTGTTCAAATAGGGCAGTTAGTGCGCCGATCGTGGCACCAAAGCGGTGATTACAGTAGATTGCAAAGGTGAGAGTCCGAGGTAGAAGGTACTCTGACAGGCTGGTGCGATCGAGTCCACAGAGCAAGGCAGCTTGACGAACACAGAGATGGCTGAGGGTATGGAGTAACCCAAGAACCATTCGGGCTTCCGGTCGATCGCCCTGTAAGGTCTCACGTAGGGGCACATCCTCAAACAATTGGACGAAGTAAGCTTGATGGGCAAGGTTGAGATCGCTGCCATTCGGTATGGTTGGTTGGTAGCCATTGCGCTGAAGCCAACGGTGAACTCGGTCTGGATTGAGGCTAATCAGTAGGGCATCCGCTTGAACTTCATCAACGTAGATCGGCAGTTTCCCCCCATGATCTCGTTCTGGGGGAAATGGATTTAAACGGCATTGATTGGGGGTTGTTTCACTACGGGTGTAGCCATAGGTGGCAACAATCATCGGAAAGTCTGTTGCCAAATCTAGCTGGGACAATCCTATTGACTGAGCAGTTTGTTGGGCAACTTGAGCATTCTGGATTTCTTGAGTGGTTGGCGGGAGGTCAAACAGTTTTTTGGGTCGCCCGTTCTCCAGAGGCATAATAGTTTCCAGGATTTCCTGCCCCACTTGCCGCCAAGTTGTCAGAGACACTCCAGTTTGAGTGACCAGTTGTTGAGATATCGCATCTGGCGCGCATTGCTGTTGCTCTTGCTGCCGCTGCTGTCGGAGAGCCTGCATTTCTGCAATGATTTGTTCTGGCGTTTTATTTGGAGACATCAACGCATCCAGGTCAGTACCGGAGAGTCCTGGATCTGATGCAGTTTGCTGATTGGAGGCTGATAGGTTGAAATCCTCTAAAGGACGGTTAGTGATTCCAAAGAATTTGGCAGCAGCGATCGCTCCCCAATCTGGCAAGTTGAAAAACGCATCAAGTTGTCGGCGCGGAATGTTAAGAAGAGTCGTCGTTTGAGCATAGTAGGTTCGTCCAGCCCGATGAACCTCAATACTCATTTCGTTCTCTCTCCTGTTGGGTGCTTGAGCATTATTTGGCTGCTGAGTATTGCTCGGTCGATGACAAACCCTACATAGCCCAGGATACAAAGAAGTCTTTCTGCCATTGCACTGTGGATTACGGCATACCCAACGAAAATTAGAAATTCGCTCACTTCCACGAGTATCTAGAGCCATATGGTTAGAACTTCCACATTGCTGACACAAAGGGGGGGATAATGGCTCTAATGCTCCACATTGGTGGATCTTGACAAACCGAAGTTGGACTAATTTTCCAGTGCGGCAGACTGAACAGGTTGCCTGTGGGGGTAAATCATCGCGGTTGCTATAGTCAAAAACTCTGCCACAGGTACG
>JBBSCL010000225.1:0-5755 GCA_038250345.1 Leptolyngbyales cyanobacterium | reverse complement strand
CTCGGTTTTTTTCGATACCTTCTGGAACTCTTGGTACGCTTTTAAAGCGCCACCTACATCCTCTTTAATTAAGAGAAGCGCAGAAGAATCTTTAAGGAACTGAGTCATAGGTTCCCAGTTCGGGTCACCTGCGATCGCAATCCGCATCAATGTATTTTTTGCAACTTTACAGACTGCGCCTGTTGGCAATAAACGTTGACGCAGATCAGTAATTTCAGCGACTGACAATCCTTTAAAGTCAATCACAACTGCAAGCTGAGACTGGCTCAACGTTGCCTGAAGTTCTGCGACAATTTCCTTCTTATCTTCTAAGGTTCTACCCATTCGTTCTCACCTCCTTTTAGTGGGTGTATGAAAAGTTAAACTTGCATTTTGGGGCGTGTCATTAAACCAAAAACCCCGACTGAAAAGCCGGGGTTTTGTAGAACATTCAAATACTTTATGTTGGGTAACATTTGTAGTGAAAGATAACTAACGCCTCGGCAGGAGATTAAGTGGTAACACCTGCTGTCTCTGGTTTCGCAAGATTCAATTGTAGATAATGCTTACTAAGCAACTTCTCCAAGCTTTAGATCACGCAATGCGCTGATATCGACCTCGATAGAAGGTCCCATCGTAGAGCAGAGATACATTGTACGCCAATATCGCCCTTTCGCACCAGAAGGGCGGTTTCGGTCAATGGTTTCTTGGAGAGCCTTTAGGTTAATTAGTAAATCTTCCTCGGTGAATTCTGCTTTTCCAAACAAAACATGAACGATTCCAGTTTTATCTGCACGGAACTCTAGCTTACCTGCTTTGAATTCAGCGATCGCCTGAGCTAAATCGAATGTCACGGTTCCGCCTTTGGGAGAAGGCATCAAACCGCGAGGACCCAATAGCTTACCGAGCTTAGCGACTTTAGGCATCATATCGGGTGTTGCAATCAGCAGATCAAAATCCATCATGCCTTTCTGGATTTCGTCGATCAGTTCCTCAGAACCTGCTAGATCCGCACCTGAAGTTGTCGCCTCATTTACTTTTTCGCCACGGGCAATCACAGCAACCCGCACAGTTTGACCCGTACCTTTCGGAAGTGCCACAGTCGTCCGAAGCTGCTGATCAGCATATTTTGGATCAATTCCTAGGCGAATATGCGCTTCTACAGATTCAGGAAACTTTGCCGTTGCTGTTTCCTTCAAAAGTTGCACTGCTTCTAGAGGTGTATATGGACGTTCCTCAACTTTCGCCTGCAATTCTCTTAGCCGTCTTGAAATCTTAACCATTTTTATCTCCTGGGGTGATGACGAGAATGCTTCTCTCCCCCACTAATGTGAACTAGTCGTTAACAGTCACGCCCATATTACGGGCGGTGCCTTCTACAATCCGCATTGCTGCTTCAATGTCATTGGCATTTAAGTCGGGCATTTTGGTCTTAGCTATTTCTTGTAGCTGCGATCGCGTAATCGAGCCAACTTTCTTACGATTTGGTTCACCAGAACCAGTCTCAACACCTGCCGCTTTCTTAATCAGAGTAGAGGCGGGAGGTGTCTTGAGAATAAATGTGAAGCTCCGGTCTTCAAATACTGAAATTTCAACCGGAATAATCATACCCGGCTGATCAGACGTTTTAGCATTATATTCCTTGCAGAACATCATGATGTTGACCCCATGCTGACCAAGGGCAGGACCAACTGGGGGAGCGGGATTGGCTTTTCCTGCTGGAAGCGCCAACTTAATCATTGCAACGACCTTTTTTGCCATTAGTTAACTCTGCTTTTGAACTTGATTAAACTCTAATTCCACTGGAGTATCGCGCCCAAAAATTGATAGCAACGCTTTTAGCTTGCTGCGCTCTGGGCTAACCTCAATCACCTCACCTTCAAAATCCTTAAAAGGACCCGAAAGAACTAAAATCTTATCGCCTGGAGCCATATCAATTTTGACGACTGGCTCTTGCTCCTGAGCCTGCTTAAAGATGCGTTCAACTTCATTAGGACTCAACGGCATTGGCTTGACATGTCCTCTTCCTCGACCGGGTCGTCTTTGTTCTGCCCCTACAAAATTAATCACGTTGGGCGTGTTTTTAACGACTAGCCATGCTTCATCGTCCATTTCCCATTGCTGAAGGTCGTTGTTCCAAGATCTGGTTACACGGAGCAACACATATCCAGGAAAAACCTTCTCTTCAGTGTTTTGACGGCTTCCGTCTTTACGGATTCTAACAGCAGGAGTCTGAGGAATTTCAACTTGTAGAATCTTCTCTACAACATCCAATGTTTGAACACGTTGTTCTAAGTTGGCTTTAACTCTTTTTTCGCACCCTGAAGCAACTTGGACGGCGTACCAGCGAGATGATTCAGATGACGGGGAGCCTAAAGAATCCTCACTTTCCTCGGTGTCGTGCTGGTTAAATTGAGTAACACGATGGGACTCATCTGATGTAAAAGTCATCTAAATACCTGCCTAGCTGCCCAACCAAAGAAGTTATCAACTAAATAAATCATTGTTGTTGAAAGGACTACCATGAGAATGACAGCCAACGACTCGCTGATGAGTTGCTGCCGACTAGGCCAAACCACCTTATCGAGTTCTTCTCTTGTTTCTTGAAGAAAAACGCCGACGTTAAAGCCGTTCGATGCAGGTTGTTCTACTTGCGCTCCATCCTTCTTAGCCACAGTTCTCCAATCTCCTACTGCTGTACATTCATAGAGTGAATGCAAATTGTCTTTTGACATTAAGCCCTGCTGCCACAAACTAGCATTGCTAGAATTTGTGCTTTTCTAGCGTAACACTACTGCTCTCTTTTTTATATAGCTTTAGCGATTTTTACGATCGCGCTTACTTTCACTTGCTGCTTTAGCGACTGTGAAGGCAATTGCCAATGAGTGAACTCATTCAGCGATCGCGTTAGTTTTATTTCGGTTGATTCTGTGAATAATTCAACACTTGGTCTAAAAGATCTCTTGCAGGCTGTGCTTTGGTTAAAGCTAGCTGATGATCACCGTAAGCTCGAATTAAGCGAGACAGACCGCCGACCCCAGTTTTGAGTTGCTCCAACTCTTCCCCCGACATCACCTCTCCATCTAGCATCCTCATCAGAAAGGGCTTAACATCGCCTACCTCAAAGCGTACTTTCTGGAGTTTTTCGACTGTACTTAACAGCGCTTTGAGCGCATTCAAACAGTCATCAATAGTTTGAATATCCGCCACCTGAGCCTCTGCAATAGGTGCAGATAAATCTGCGGACTCTGGTGTGCCTTCAAGATCCGGTGTGCCTTCAAGATCTGTAATCTCAGGCAATTCTAATATAGGCTGTTCAGTTTTGCCTCCGTTTGATCGTGCCATTCATAACTCTCTAATGAAACCTCCTCAGTCTATCGCAATAATTTTGTCACTTTGCAACTTTGATTAAGACGTATGCCCTACTCTGCAAAATCAAAAGCATTAGATTACTGAAGCCAAACCTCCTAAATATGGATGGTATTTTGCAAAAAATCGGCAGAATATAGAATTTGTCAGGTGTTCTGAAACTGCTACGAATTCTGCCAGTAAAAATATTCTTACTGTATTCACGAACCATAACCTTTCTTGAACTTATATGTACCTAATAGACATCTTCGCTATGCAAGTATAGTTCGCTACACTAAATCGGGTACTTTGAAGGAAAGGGTCTAATCATCGCTGGAACAGTGCCGCTATGAAACGCAGAAATCGGGCGCAGCCGCCTCAACCAACTTTTGACTATCAGGGCGCGCTCAATCGGATTACCAATCGCATTCGACAGTCACTCGAACTGCAAGAAATTTTGAGTACAACGGCGATCGAAACTCGTGCGTTTCTCGACACTGATCGAGTCAAAATTTATCGCTTTCACTCCGACGGTAGCGGTGAAGTGATTGCTGAAGCCACGAGTGGAAATCGCCTGCCTACTCTACAGGGTCTTAATTTTCCTGCAAGCGATATTCCCTCTCATGCTCGTGCTTTATTTATTAAGGCGCGATCGCGGGTGATTGTAGATGTTACCTCGCAACGTAAAACGCTTAGTCACCTTGATGATCCACAAACAGGGGTAAGTTTAGGCGCAGGAGATATTCGCTACGCTCCTGTGGATGCCTGCCATGCAGAATATCTTGCAGCCATGGGGGTTTGTTCATCACTTGTCGTCCCTATTCTGCACCACAATCAACTTTGGGGCTTGTTAGTGTCGCATCACGCAGAACCCCGTAAATATTCTCAAGATCAGTTGCAAGTGGTGCAGCTTTTGGTTGATCAGATGTCGATCGCCATTGCTCAAGCCAACCTTTTAAGCCAAACACGTCAACAAGTTCACTACGAAGCGACAATTAATCATGTTAGTCGCCTGCTCCATGCTCCCTATGAAATCACTAAGATTCGACAGTCGGTGTTAGAAGAGCTAGTCAAAACCTTTCAGGGCAATGGGGGGAGACTTTATATTAACGCCGATATTACTGGCAATGCAGCTCAACTATATACCGTTGGGGCACAGCCGACCCTGGCACAAATTGAAGAGAGCCAATTTTGGCAACAAGTAATGGGAGTCTCTGCTAGCAAAATATTAGAATCTTGTGATCTCTTCCCGGAGCCTCTCTCGGAAACCTCAGAACGACATGATGATGCCTTCTGCGATCAGCCTACTGCAACACCACAGCTTCACAGCATTCATGATCTCTACCAAGATCCTCAACTTCAGTTTTTAGCGCCTGCTTTTGAGACCACCACAATTCGTTCTATTTTGATAGTGCCGTTGCAATATCGACAGCAATGTATTGGCTGTTTAAGCATTTTTCGTCAAGAGATTGACACAGAAACCCTTTGGGCAGGGCGATGGAACGAGGATGAGCGTAACCTACGTCCACGGCAATCATTTGAAATGTGGCGGGAAATCAAAAAGGGATTGGCACAAGAATGGACTCCCGATGAAATTAAACTAGCTCAGGCACTAGGCACCCATCTATATATGGCAGTAATGCAGAGACGAGTTGAGGAGATGATTCGACATCAAGCCTCGCACGATCGCCTGACTGGATTGCCCAATCGGCTTTTGTTTGATGAACGGCTGTCGCTGGCATTGGCTTATGCCCATCAACGGGGTGAAATGCTGGCGGTGATGTTTCTAGACCTCGATCGCTTTAAAATAATTAACGATACTCTGGGTCATGCAACGGGCGATCAACTACTGCAACAGGTGGCTCATCGGATTGCTGAATGCCTCAAAAAAAGTGATACTATCGCCCGCTGGGGTGGCGATGAATTCACATTAATATTGCCTCAAGTTTCCTCTGCCAGTGACGCAATCAACATCGCCACACGAGTTATTAAATCTCTCCAAGCTCCTTTCAACTGTAGAGAGCAAGAGTTTCACATGACAACGAGCATAGGGATTGCCCTCGCTCCTTATGATGGTGAAGACGCAGAAACGCTGCTGAAGAACGCCGACACCGCCATGTATCGAGCAAAGCACCAAGGCAAGAATAATTTTCAACTCTATGCTGCGGATATGAATACCCAAGCGCTAGAGCAACTCGTGCTAGCAAATGATCTCTACAAAGCGCTGAATCGCAGTGAGTTTTTGTTGCACTATCAGCCGCAAGTAGACCTTAAGACCGGGCAGGTTGTCGGAACAGAGGCATTAATCCGCTGGCAGCATCCAGAACGAGGCATGATTCCGCCCAATCAATTTATTTCACTAGCAGAAGAAACCGGGCAAATTGCGGCGATCGGTGAGTGGGTGCTGTATACGGCATGTGCCCAAAAT
>JBBSCL010000224.1:0-5776 GCA_038250345.1 Leptolyngbyales cyanobacterium | reverse complement strand
TAATAGCATTCAGAAATGCCGGATGAGGCGGGCGATCGCTCTCCTCATCAACTCCTTCAGTGTCCCACCCAACCGCCCGGAACTCAAGCATCTCTACTGTCTACATTTCCTTACCTTGAAACTCAACCCCTAAAGATTTTGAGAGAAAGAAACCCTCGAATACGATTATCCAGATTTAGCAGACAGTCTCCCCTTTGCCCAACCTTCTACTCAAGTTCGTATCCACGACATTCAAGGCACAGGTCTTAGATCTCTCCGTGAAAATCAGGCGGTAACTAGCGTACCTGGAATCGTGACTGCGGTAGATAGCAACGGCTTCTATCTTCAAGATCCAAATCCTGATAATAATGCGGCAACGTCTGAGGGGATCTTTGTTTTCACGAGTTCCAGACCTACGGTGCGTGTTGGCGACTCCATCCGAGTCAGTGGAACAGTTTCAGAATTTTGACCCGGCGGTGATGTCAACAACCTGACTACTACGCAGATTGGTGGTAGCCCCACTATCACTGTCCTGTCAAGTGGCAATGCACTCCCCGAAACCCGAATTGGGGCGGGCGATCGCACTCCTCCTACCGAGGTGATTTTTCCAAGGAATGAGAATTTATTAACATCGAATTTTGTAGGATGTGTTAAACGATAGCCGTAACGCATCAATCCTTGGCAGCGATGCGTTACGCTGCGCCAACACATCCTACGGAAGAATTACATCTTATTTGATCCACGATCCCAAGCGGTGTCTTCTTCTATGAAAGCCTCGAAGGGATGCGGGTAACGGCACAAGATGTCGTGGCAGTTAGCCCAACCAACATTCGGGCGAATAGCTCAGAACTTTGGGCAGTATTGGATCAAGGAGCGGGTGCAACGGGGATCAACAGTCGCGGTGGCATTACGATTTCTCCGAATGATTTCAACCCAGAGCGGATTCAAATCGACGATCGCTTATTCACTAACTTCAGTAATCCACCCGTCTCTCTCAAGCCAAATAGGTTCTTCACCGTTTCACTTAATTCATTTCAAGATACAAGCTTGCTTCCCGCAGGGTGGGCAAATTAGTTGCACATCGCGTTAGGTAATAATGGCTTATTTTATCAGCAATAATTAAGTGCCCACAAACCTAGCGGACAAATTTGGGCATCACCTCAGCCGCCGTGAATACGCCATGCAGTCCGCAACGATGTAGCTCGACTCCTGCTTTGAGATAGCCAAAGGCTGGACCGCAGACATTCGCCGCCATGCTGGTTTCGTCTCCCAGGGTAAACGTATGGGTTGACAGTTTTCCTTCAAAGGTGCGCCCCGTGACTCGCACGTTGGTGCTGAGCGGCTTTTTGGGATTGCGAGTATCGACGATGCCGCCAACTGTGACACGATCGCGATCGCAAATTCCCGCCAATTCCAGCATCACATCATCCGCATGTTCCATATTCTCCAAAGTTAACAACCCGTTTGTCTGGTCTAAAAGGGCTGATACTTCAGCATCCGTCATCGCCCGCGCGGCTTCCACGTCATATCCCGGCATGTGGGCAATATCTTCTCGAATCGTGGCTCGGTAGGCTTCCCAATTGGCAATGCCAACCCCAAAAGTAATTTGAACGCTGTGAACCTCGCTAAAACTTTGTGCTGCCAATGAAGCAGCAGCGGTAAGCAAACCGGGTGTAGCGCCACAGCCCGTCATATAAGTAATGCCGCAGGCTTTTAGGTCAGTTGACAGCGCCAGCATTTGCTCCACAGCACTCGTTCGCTTGATTGCATCCACCAACACTCCTTGCCAGCCTGCTTCCATAAATTGCTGGGCAACCGATGCCATGAACGTGTTGGGCAAGTTTGGCAATGCTAAAAAGTAGCCTTCAACGCCAGTGGCATGGTGAATCAGTTCGCGAATGCTGTTGGTGCTTAAGCTGCCATCCTCTAAATGACCAATGGAGCCGTGAGCATGACAGGCGGCAATACTGGCATCGGCATTTAACCCTTGGGAATTGTGGGCATAGCCTTTTTGATCGGCGATCGCAGTCAACTTCATTTCTGTTTTGAGGGCTAATACTCGACTGGCGGCTTGCCCCAAACCACCAAACCCTAATATTCCTACCTGAATGGGCTTCTCTGATAGCTGATTGGGTGATGCGACTTGTGTTACGTATTGCTGAGCCATTGGTTACTTGCTACCCAAAATAAACAGACTTTCATTATCCAACTGAATCTTGACGGTTATCCATCTAACGACAGAGCAAAACCAGTGCTACAAATCCATAAAATATTAAGAAAGATTACGGAGATGCCTAGAAAATTAATATTCGATTTATTTCATAGTGAGCGATCGCTAAAGCTTTAGTCTTGTTTCAATTCTCAGAATCGAGCATCTTAACGTGATCCTACTTCTTTACAGTTCCTTTTTAGCTCTGACTTGACTGCACTTTCAAGTTAAGGGAAACTAAACGAATAGCTAAGTTTTTACACAGTCTGCTAACAGATTCTATTAAGTTTTGCTATGCATTGATTTAGGTTTATTTCTTAGCCTTAATTTAGCTAGTAAGCAATTTAGTCGAACTTAAACGGTAGAAAATTCTTGTTAATCTCAAAAATTTGGTTAAACCTCGAAAAAACAGTGGACTAAAGCATGGAAACTCTAGAGTTTATTATCTATTCAGATGGTCATGTACAGGAGACAGTAACGGGCATTATGGGAATATCTTGTGCTGAAGTGACGGCTGCGATCGAAGCTCAGCTAGGTCAAGTTTTGAGCCAAGAGGTAACCTCTGAATATTTTGCTCAAACTATTGAACAGTCAGCCACCGCAACAACTTATTCCACTGTGGGTAAATCGTAGTTTTTACCCGACTTCAGGTTTTTGAAATTTTGTCCAGTTCTATTTTGTCTAGTTCTATAATCTATAATCGCCATGTCACACTTTAGCCAGATTAAAACTCAGATTCGGAATCTTCCTGCTTTAGAAAAGGCTTTGACTGATCTTGAAATTGATTGGCAGCCAGGACCGCAAGAGGTTAATGGCTATCGCGGGCAAACTCACACCGCAGATATAGCGATCGCCCAAACCAACGGCTACGACATTGGGTTTAGCTGGAATGGTCGTGAATATGAGTTAGTCGCCGATTTGCAGTTTTGGAATCAGCCCATCCCGGTTGAACTATTTCTGAGCAAAATCACTCAGCGTTATGCATTCCAAACGGTGCTAGCTGAAACCGCTCAGCAGGGCTTCCAGGTTTCTGAGCAACAGCAAAATGTAGACGGTTCAATTCGGTTGGTTCTGCAACGCTGGAGTGCATAGTTTTTTTAAGGCGAATTTTTTGAGGCGAAGCATTTTGGGAGCATGTCACTTTTGCGCCCTCGCCGTTCGGCTGAGCGCTCACGTCGAAGCCCTGAATCCCTCTCTCGCTGTGGGAGAGGGGCTTTGACTTATTGTTGTTCCTCTTCTCCCGACTTGCGAATAGACCAAAGGGCGTGCGAAGCAGGGGCTTGGGAATGTAGCTTGCTTCCCGCAGGGTGGGCTGATTTTAGTTGCACATCCGGTTGCTTCGCTTTCGCGTACTCAGATTGAACGGACTCTTTAGCGTTAATGGCGAGTTTGTCCTATGGATGATTTAACGAACAGTGCAGAAGCTTTCAACGAATTTAATCGCTCAGGACTGGAACCCGAATTGGGCGGCTGGTTGAGACATGAGCCTGAATTGACTGGACTGGAACCTGAACTGGGCGGAGTCTTGCGGCAAAAGGGGGTTTACGTAGACGAAATCACCTGTATTGGTTGCAAACATTGCGCTCATGTGGCTCGAAATACATTTTATATCGAGCCAGACTATGGGCGATCGCGAGTGGTGAGCCAAGATAGCGACGCGGAAGACATGATTCAAGAAGCGATCGATACTTGCCCTGTAGACTGCATTCACTGGCTCGACTATACCGAACTGAAGCAGCACGAAGAAGACCGGAAATATCAGGTTGTTCCTATAGCCGGATTTGCGATTGACCATGGAGCGGTACATCGTCAGGCAAAAGCTAAGAAAAAAAAGACCTTGGAATAGATCGATTTCTAGAATCTCTCCATGCCCTGTCTCTTACTCCTTGTCTTCTACTAGCTTTTCTGCTGCTTGCAAAAGCGTTTCTACACTGGCATTGTGGTCTAAAAATGAAAATAGGTGTTTGTAGTGAAGCCGCCCTTGTGGATCAAGCACAAATTGGGCTGGTAGTGGTGCCCCAAGGGCTTGCCCTGTATGGTAAGACCGGAAAACTTGGCAATCAGGATTGCTTAATAGGGGCATTTTTAAGCCTAAGTCTTGCGCCACAACTTTGCTTTGACGTAAATCAGTGCTAGTGATCATCAGAAGTTGGATGTTGCGATCGCGAAACTCCTGATAGCGTTCATTCAATGCCTTAATGTGGGGAAAGCAAAATGGACAGTATTGATTTTCGGTAAAGATGCGCGTAAACGCTAGAACTACACGCTGCTGGCGGAGACTGGATAGCTGTATTTGCTGATCATGAGTCACATCCGGTAGGACAAAATCGGGAGTCAGCATTCCATAATCCAAATCATTGCTTGCAGGAATGGGCAGAAAGTTTTTGAAAAAGCGATCGCTCAGCAGTCCATTAAAGTCAGTAGTCAACATGAGCCTAAAGTTTGAGGATGAGGAAAGTAGCTTGCATTTCTTATTATGCAAAATCTTTCCATAGACCGCGATCGCTAATCACACGAACAAAGCACTGCGGGACGGCTTGTTTTGCGGCAACGGGCGATCGCTTTAAAAATATACAAAAAACATCCAAAAAGAGGGAAGCCATTGCTCCCCTCTTTAATCATCTGATTTTTTATTTTTAGACTGCGGCAAAGAATTCCTTAGACTTCACCGGATCGGGATTCATGGTTGCATCACCAGGCTTCCAACCAGCGGGGCAAACCTCATCGGGGTGAGACTGCACGTGTTGAAGGGCTTGCAGGGTGCGGAGAGTTTCATCCACGCTGCGACCAAAGGCGAGGTTGTTGATGGTGGAGTGCTGAACCACACCATCTTTATCGATGATAAACAAACCGCGTAGGGCAATTCCGTCATCGGTCAATACATTGTAAGCAGCGCTAATTTCTTTTTTTATATCGGCAACAAGAGGATAGTTCAAATCGCCAACGCCACCCGACTTGCGATCGCTCTGAATCCAAGCAAGGTGAGAAAATTCACTATCTACCGATACACCCAGCACTTCGGTGTTGATGGTTTTGAATTCTGCGTGGCGATCGCTAAATGCTGTAATTTCAGTGGGGCAAACAAAGGTAAAATCTAACGGGTAAAAGAATAAAACTACATATTTACCGCGATAGTCGGATAGTTTGATCGTCTTAAACTCTTGATCAACTACTGCCGTTGCGGTGAAATCAGGAGCAGATTGCCCAACTCGCAAGCATCCTTCTTGAGTCATGAGATAGTCTCCTTGAGAGTGCGTTATTAATTTTGATTGGTTTAGAAAACCAGCGCGTAAATGCAAATGCAATATCCATCAGGCTTACGGCTGTTCATTACGAACTGATACGATTATATCATAGTCATAACGATTCTGAGTAAGGGCAATTCTGTAATGTTGAGTAGTATAGATATTCAGGGGAACTTAGGCAGGCAACCTAAAGTCCTCTGATTGGAAGGTCTGTTTAACTGGGTCGATCCAGCTTTTGTATCTTGCTCAGGCAGTCAGCAGGGTTTTTATAAAAGGAAGTATTAATACCTGTTCGCGGTTCTATAATGTTTTGATGAATTTAGAAGTATTATTAGCTATCTAG
>JBBSCL010000223.1:0-5793 GCA_038250345.1 Leptolyngbyales cyanobacterium | reverse complement strand
TCACCAGACAGTCCCCCGACCACGATAACAGGGGTGTCGCGCTGCCTTGAAGCTCCATCTTGCAGTACCTAACCAGAATCTCAATGACCCTTCCCAGTATTGCGTAATTTCCGCTGAGGGAACGGGAGAAAGTTGAATGGCTGGTGTAGCGGGGAACGGTGCAAGCTATCCGTGACCCACGCTTGCCTCCGTTCAAGTCTAGGATTTATAAGCTATAACGTTTGAGAAGCAGGGCTAATCGGTGATGGTCAAGGTATTGTCGAACGGCAGCACTCGATGTTTTTAGAAAAGAGAGCTTGAGAGGCACTCATCGAAAGGAATAGCTAGAATGTTGAACAACCTATCCATTCCCGAGAAGATTTTACATGCGGCAGCCATATTCAGACTCTCAGCAGAACCTTGCTCAAAAAATTGCAAAATGGAAAGCTGGGCTGGCAGATCTGGGGCGACGAAATCCTCTCATTAAGTTTCGGCAAGATAGTTCTCGATCACTAGAAATTTTGACAGCACAGCCAGATTTTCTCTTCAAGCACTTAACCGAAGAGAAAAAAGTGTTGTTTTTCCAGTCGGACAGTGCTGCTCAAGCAATTGTTCAGCCCAGACAAACTAATACAGCAGCAAGAAACTCTGTTGAATTGAGAACTCGTCAACTAGGTGATGAGCAATTAAAAAGACTCAAAAAATTGCGCAGTGAGGCGCGGCTATCGCTAGAGGAAAGAGGCGTAAATAGTCTATTTTTAGCGTTTGGAACACTGACTTGGTATGACAAAGATAAACCAGATGAGGCTTTACTATCACCACTAATTTTGGTTCCTGTAGAGTTGATTAAGGAGCCAAGACGAGATGTGTATAAAATCTCAATTTTAGAAGAAGATTTTGTACTCAACCCAACATTATCATTAAAGTTAAAGCAAACTTTTGGGATTGAGTTTCCAGAGGGAGAAGCGCTTCAGGAAACAACCTACAGTGAATTGATCACTCAGATTCGCCAACTGTCCTCAGAGCAGAAGACATGGCAAGTTCAAGAAAATGTTTTTCTCTCACTGTTTTCTTATGCCAAAGCTACAATGGTTCGGGACATCATTGAAAATGAAGCTCGGATTTGCGCTCACCCAATTTTGCGAGCAATTAGTGGTGATCTCAGTACGTATCGAGCAACCTGTAAAGAACCTCTGTCTGCATCAGCTTTAGATTTACAAGTCAAACCTGAACAGATATTTCAAATTCTTGATGCTGATTCCAGTCAACAAGTTGTGATTGAAGCAGCAAAGGCTGGTTCTAGCTTTTTTGTTCAAGGCCCACCCGGAACGGGGAAGAGCCAAACAATTGTCAATATGATTGCTGAATTGATTGGCGATGGGAAATCAATTTTGTTGGTTGCAGAAAAGGACACTGCACTTCGAGTAGTCTATCAGCGCATGATCGAATGTGGTTTAAGTCATGTGTGCCTTAACCTTCATCATAGTGGCACGACAGATAAACGAAAACTTGTAGAGGATTTATCAAAAACTATTAAGTATATTGAATATCTTATACAGACTTCTGATGGAAAACACCACGATAATTTTTTTGTTCAGCTAGTATCGGCTCGTCACTCTATCGGCTCGTATCTTACAGGCTTGCACACTAAGGAAAAACCTCTAGATAAATCACCCTTTGAGCTATTTGGTGAGCTTTTAAGAAAGAAGAAAGAAAAAACTCCAGATCTTAATGTTATATTTCCTGACTTCAATCAATGGTCTCTAAATCGACTACAAGAGGCAAAAAATCTACTAGATCAGTTATCTCAATTTTTACTCTTCTTCAATGGAGAAAAGACAACAATTTGGGCAAAAAGCTCTCTTAGTTCTTATTCATATGAGCTTGAATTAGAATTGAAAGAAAAAATAGAAGAATTTCATCAAGCTATTGACTCCATACAAGCTGTTAGGGAACAACTTCAGGCAACTTTTCGAGTTGAATCTTTACCGAATTTAGAGTCCCTAGAAACGTACTATGCTGCCCTGTCTCATGTATTGAAGGCTCCGATTGAGCTACCGAAAAACTGGACTGAGGCAAGTGTCTCGACCGCTCAGACTGCTTTTGCTAAATTGAAAGTTGATATCCAGACAATTGAAAATTTTGAATCGCCTCTGAAGCAAAGATATTCTCCTGAATTATTTTCACTAGATTTACCTCGGTTATCTGAAAGATATCAGAAATACAGCCGCTTTTGGTTTATTCGGATAGTTAATCCTCGCTACTGGCGCGATCGCAACCGCTTACAGAAGCTACGCATCACAACAAAGCAAGTTTCTCATAATGAATTGAAACGCGACTTGGCACAAGCTGTAGAAACTCAGTCTGTGCGAGACCAATTCAACCAAAGCGATTACCTTGCTCGTCAGGCTTTTGACTCTCTGTTCAATTCACAAATTTCTAAGGAATCGGATTTGAAGCCCCTTGAATTAGCGTTAAGCTGGTTGATTGGCTTACAGCAATATACCCTTCCTGCGGATTGCGTTCAGCAGGTTGTAAGTTCTCCCTCCCAACGGCGTGACCTAGCTGAACTTATTCAGCAACTTGAAGCACTTCGGAAACAGATTAGAAAAGGCTTAGATCTTTTGCTGTCGCATTTTAATGAAAAGGATATTATCGATCGGGACTTACCTCGTCATCAAATTTTATTTGAAGATTTGAAAAAAATCTTGAATTTAGCTCAATCTGACTTACCCAACTTCCAAGAATGGCTGACTTACAGAGAGACTTGCGAGAAGCTTAAAGACCTAGGAGCTAAGAAATTCTTAGATGCTTTACGTAGCAGTAGAATTGAGTCCAAGCATTGGTTTCCAGTCCTGGAAAAACTGATTTACCAAACTTGTCTGGATTCAATTCTCGCTCGAAAGCCTGAGTTGAAGAACTTTAACCCTGAGATACATGAACGACAGCTCGGGGAGTTCGCCAGCCTTGACTATGGTCAGTTGGATGTTGCTAGAGAACGCTTGAAACAATCTCATGCAGAACGTTGGCAGAATTGGGAGAAGACCTCAGTAGCTCAATCTGAGTTGCCGAGATTGAAAAAAGAGGTAACTAAGAAAAGTAAGCATCTGCCGATTCGCAAGCTCCTCAATGATAAACAAAAGGGAATTCAGAACCTGGCTAAAATCCTAAAGCCTTGCTGGATGATGAGTCCATTGTCAGTCAGTCAATACATCGATCCAAATGTGATTCATTTTGATGTACTTATTTTTGATGAAGCCTCTCAGCTTCGAACTGAAGATGTTGTTTCTTCGATTATTCGTTCCGATCAAGTAATTGTGATCGGGGATAGAAAGCAACTTCCGCCTACATCATTTTTCTCAACCGGAGAGAGTGAGGAAGATACAGATGATGACAACGACGCAAGCTACGAAAGTATTTTAGATGAATGTTCAAACTTTATGTTTGGGCGCACACTGAAATGGCATTACCGTAGCCAAGATGAACGCTTGATAGCTTTCTCTAATCTTCATTTTTATGACTCACAATTAGTCACATTTCCCAACCCTATTCAAAATCCAGATTTGGGAGTGTGGTTTAAGCACGTCCCTGATGGTATTTACGATCGTGGTGGACGTAGAGACAACCAACGTGAAGCAGCGGTCGTAGCTCAGTTAGTTTTAAATCATGTCCAACAGGCTCCCGGTCAGTCTCTTGGAATTATCGCGTTTAGCGAAGCCCAAGCTGATGCCATCCAAGAGCAGGTAGAGATTTTGGGAAGAGATTATCCCAACCTAGAAGCTTTTTGCTGTGATAACTCACCTCAGTTTTTTCTCAAAGCATTGGAGAATGTGCAGGGTGATGAGCGAGATGTGATTTTACTAAGCGTTGGGTATGCCCATGATTCTCAAGGCAAACTTTCTCTCAATTTTGGTCCACTTAATAAGAAAGGTGGAGAACGACGACTTAATGTGGCTGTTACACGGGCGAAGAGCAAAATTACCCTAGTTTCTTCTGTACGTGCTGGTGATATTGATTTAACACGCACCCAAAGTGAAGGCGTAAGATTGCTGCGTGATTATCTAGAATATGCAGCAAGTGGCGGCGAACGGCTACAAGGCAACTCTTACACAGATAATCTTCACTTTGATTCGCCATTTGAAGAAGACGTGTATCACACTATGAAGCAACACTCCTCCCTGCAAGACTATATAATCCGTACTCAAGTTGGATGTTCGGGTTATCGAATTGATTTAGCAATTGCCAGCAACAATCGCCCAGGAGAATTTTTATTGGGAATTGAGTGTGATGGCGCATCGTATCATAGTTCGCCCACTGCAAGAGATCGCGATCGTCTTAGACAACAAGTTCTCGAAAGACTAGGTTGGAGCATTCATCGGATTTGGTCAACAGAGTGGTTTCGTAATAAGCCTGATCAAGTTCGTTTATTGATAGACAAGATCAAACAACTTCAACAAATGCGTAGCTAACTCTGTAATGTCCAGCTACAGTTACTACACCGTTACCCCATAAATAAATCGCGTTGCAGCGAACGGAAGGGAACTCCTAGTGCTAAGTTTGAGTTTGTCTCCTGCTGAACATAACCGTTAGTTTTTCAAGGAAAAGTTTAGTGGTAAATCTACTTTCAAGTATCGCTATGATGAAAAGGACAATTATGAGCGGATTGAGGTGGTTGTGCCTCAAAGCTTATTTCCTACCCTTAATCAATTTCCCCGAGTCCTCAAGCTACGGTAAACACTATGGATAGTGCAAGTTGGGAGCAAATCAAATCTAAGTACGAGCTAGGTCAGTTTGTGCAGGGCAAGGTTGAGTTTCATGCACCTTTTGGAGTTTTTCTGAAAATAGATGCTCTAAAAATAGATGAATCTTCAGTCAAAGGACTGATCAAAATCCCTGACTTTTTAGATGAGGGAGAAATGCGTGAAGCAATGTATCCAGAAATTGGTACAACTGTAGGCGCAGTTGTGGTCGGATATAACGAGAGCAATTGCCGCGAGGTGTACTTAAGTGCAAAACCCAGTGTGCTACATAAAGCTCTTGTCCCTCTGAAGATGCCTGCTTTAGCTAGTTAGAACTGCGCGCTGCACGACACAAACTAACGCCATCTTGGTGTAGATAATAGAGATTATCGGTAGGAGTTCAAGATTATCTACCGTCGGACAGCTCACCGTTGGCTTTTTTTGAGACGTGCCTGAAGCGGACATCTCAAAAATCTAGAAATTAGAACTCAGCAAATGTTAAAACAACGCAAGACGAAGATTGTGCTGATGGCGGGGGCTGGGCTGACATCGCTGGTGCTGGGGGCGCTGGTGTCGGCGTCTAAGCTGTCGGAGTTTGTGCCCGACTGGCTGGGGTGGATGTCGCCGAGTTCGCAGGCGGACAACGAGTTGCAGATGGAGCAAGCCCAACCTTCGGCGGTTTCGCGTTTGGTGGCACAGTCACCGCCGGAACGGGCGGCGGCTCTCCAGGTTTTAGTGCAGGGTAAAAAATCGCCAGATCAAAGTCAGGCGCGGTACCTGTTGGCGGCAGATTTAATTCAGCAGGGCAATGGCGCGGCGGCACTGCCGCTACTCAAAAATTTGGAGCAAGACTATCCTGGTTTGGCTGCCTATGTGCTGATGCAGCGGGCGCGTGCCTATGCTGCCAGCGGCACCAACAGCCCAGCCGCAACGGAGCCGATGACGCAGCAGACCAAGGCCGCATGGCTGGAACTGCTGCAACAGTTTCCCAACGAGTCGGTGGCCGCAGAAGCGCTATATGCATTGGGCAAAACCGATCGCCAGTATTGGCAGCAGGCGATCGCCCAATTCCCAG
>JBBSCL010000222.1:0-5798 GCA_038250345.1 Leptolyngbyales cyanobacterium | reverse complement strand
TGACATGCGCCAAATTTTTGATAATACTTTGGTGAAAGACCAGCCAGCTTTAGCCGTGACGCTAGTAGATAACCACGATTCTCAACCACTGCAATCTTTGGAATCGGTCGTGGAATCTTGGTTTAAACCGATCGCCTATGCGCTGATCTTGCTACGACGAGAAGGCTACCCTTGTGTGTTCTATCCCGATTATTACGGCGCTCAGTATAAAGACAGCGGCAACGATGGCAATGAGCATGAAGTCTGGCTAGATAAACATCAGTTCTTGCTCGATAAGCTGCTTCACGCTCGCCAAACCTACGCCTATGGCGAACAGTATGATTACTTTGACCATGCCAACACCATCGGCTGGACGCGCCTAGGCGACGAAGACCATCCGGGCGGTATGGCGGTGGTCGTCAGCAATGGCGATGAGGGCAGCAAGCATATGGAAGTGGGGCAGCCCAACCGCACTTACATTGACCTGACCGAACACATTGATGAACCCGTGACGACCGATGAAAAAGGCTGGGCAGAATTTCGCTGTCCCGCTGGCTCTGTGTCAGTGTGGGTGCCTCAACCCTAAAGATTTCCAAGTCCGAACCTACCTGTAGAGACGCAAAGCTTTGCGTCTCTATTTTTTTGGATTTTTGTGAAGCAACTTTTAAGAATGATGCCAGCGTTGAGCCGCGATCGCAATTCGGTGACCATAGTTGACAGCCGTGAGGCGATCGCCCGATGACCATCTGGCAGGGGATATGTGCGATGGTTGCTTTAAGGATTGTTTTTACCAGGGCAGGCGATCGCCGTTCCACGAAAAGAATTCGCCGCTGTCACTTTCTTGCAAGCCATCCATCACGGTGAGTAACTGCTGCACCGTGCGCTCAACCGAAAACAGCTTTTCGGGTGGCACATTGCGCTGAAACGGGCGTGATAGCTCAGTGTCTGTGGTGCCGGGATGTAGGTTCACGACGATCGCCCGTGGGCAAGTGCGCTTATATTCGATCGCCACAGTTCGCATGAACATATTTAGGGCTGCTTTAGAGGCTCGATAGCCATACCAGCCGCCCAATTGATTATCGCCAATGCTGCCGACTTTGGCAGAAATCGTTGCGAATAGCGCGCGATCGCGGTGTTTGAGTAAGGGTTGAATGTGTTTTGCTAGCAGCACTGCGCCAACGCTGTTTACCTGAAAATAATGCAGCAATTGGTCAGCATTCAGTTGACGCAGACTTTTTTCGGGCTGTAGGGTGCCGTCGTGCAGCAATCCAACGCAGTTGATCACAGAGTGTAACGCGGATGTTTCTGTCTGGATTTTTTGCACCACGGCGGCAATTTGCGTTTCGTCTGTAAGGTCTAACGCGAAGCAATGCAACCGGGGATCATCGATTTGCAAGAGTTCAGAATCGGGGTTGCGATAGGTGGCATAGAGGGAGTGGACGCGATCGCCCTCCAGTAGCTGGCGCACAAACCCTAACCCAATCCCTTGACCTGCCCCAACGACTAACGCCGCAGTTTGCTGAGATTCTCTGATTTCCTGATTCACCACTTAAAACTCATCCTGATGAAAAATCAAGGGGACTGACAGTGCCAATCCCCTTCATAAGCTAACGTGTATTACTTCGCACTTCGTCATTCGCACTTCTCTTTATCTTGCCCAGCGGCTACTCTTCCAAAGATAGATAAACAAGATTCCTGAGATAATCGCGCCAAGCGTCCACTTCACGGCATTTCGCGTCAAGCCTCTAAATTGACCCACTTGCTGCTGCACTTGCGCCGGAATTTGGGCGCGCATTGTTTTAATCCGTCCTTCAATTTGAGTTTTAACTGCATCAGGTTTACTCGGATCAACCGGCGCACCCATGGCGCTTAACTGAGTCGCGATTTTTTTGATATCCTCTGGACTGCTGCTTTTCAGTTGGTCTTCTACTTTTTGAAGCTGAGCAAGCTGGGCTGTTTCAAACTCTTTCGCTTTTGCGTTCACTTGGCTCTTCAGATTGAAGGTTTGCAATAACAGCGGCGGAATCATTAGAAGATATGCGATCGCCAACAATAAGCACAGCCATGACAAAAATCGCAGCCCCAGTTTTTCGGGGTTTTTTCGTCCAAAAAACTCACCAAAGAACACTAGTGCAAACCCCAACAGCGGCACAACGACACGCTCGACAAACTGCCCGATCAGGTTAATTCCAAAGCGAGGATCAGTAGGGTTTGCGATCGCAAACGAATGAACGGTATCGACTAACGCAAACAAAAGCAGCCCATACCCCACCCAACGCAACCGATAAATAGAAAGATTTTCGCTCGCATCACTATTTGATCTTGCCTCATCACTTGGTCTTGCATCACCACTTGATATCGCCATCGCTTAGCTTCTCCCAGTAAATATCAAATTCATCAAAGGTAAGTCCAAAAAACTCTATGGCATTTAAGAGGGTGGATAGTTTGCTTGCCACCATTGATGCCATGAAAGCCAAGCAGCTTCCAACGTTTTATACGCCGCTGCTTCTGAAACTTCAGGTGTAGTGCTGGCTGGCACCGGAGTCGATAACAGAGTCCACAAGCACCGCCGATCAATGAGTGATTCCTGACCCAAAACCCAGGGTAAAATCCGGTTTGGTTTCAAATCGTAAGTGTAGCGGCTTTGAGTAAACTGCTGCTCTGTCACGGTGCTTTGACCACGCGGGTTAACACAGGCTGTTAGATAAGCCTGTCCTTTGTGAGATAGCACTCCATAAAAGCCAGTTTCGGGCTGATACTTCACTTTGAGATTAGCATTTGCCGTACGTACAGAACTATAAACAAATAGATAGCGGCTAACATTACCATCGCTGGTCATGTAATGTACGTCGGCATTTAGTGAACTATCGCCCTGCTGAAAACGGTAGCTCCGTCCAAATCGAGAATCCTCGTTTGCCTTCAGTTCAGAGTTATCCAGCAATTGCCATCCTGATAATGGCACTACTGGTTGCAACGTGTTGACCGCTTGAGCAGACGCTTTATCTACTTTTGGCAATGTCAATAATTTTCCTAAAACTAATAATGCTGCCCCCGCTGTGATGGCTATCAGAGAAATACGCACAGGTTGCCAGGTTGAGTTAAGCATTTTCTTGCGCTCCTGAGTCTGTCTGGTCAGGTTTACGCAAGAAAAAGAACCAGCAGAACCCCCCCAAAACAAGAACCGCGATCGCCGAAAAAATCAAAGACCCCTGCCCTTCATGCCAATAATCAAACGCATTTTTGTCACCCGCGTTATTCAGAATTGCCATCAGTGCAACCCGGAGAGCGTTGACTACAAACCCGATGACCACGGCTGCCACAATGCACACAACTTTTTGAACGTGCGATCGCAAAGGGAACATCAGCAAAAACAGAACCGAAATGCTCAGCAATTGGAGAATGCTTTGAATGCCAGAACACGCGCCATATACCTCCACGCGGCTGGATGGCATTAGCAAGAAAACGCCTTGCAGCCGCACTGGAAAGCCGGAATACCACAGCACAAAGGATGCCGCTTTTGCCGTTATTTCTGACAAATCGATCGCTTCCAGGGTGAGTCTTAGCAGGGGATACACCGCTAGCAGCCCAAAAATAATAAATTCTCGCCAGTACTGCTTTAACCCTTTAAACCCTGAAGCCAACAATCCGGTGCCCAATCCTGCCACCAATGGCAACACCCAAGCAGAGGAAGCTGAATCAGGCGACACACTCACCCTTGTGACCATGCCGATGACAATCAAGGCTCCAAGCAAGCTTGCAACTAAGTTGCTTTCAAGATTTAAAGTTTGGTATCGATCCCAAATGAGCGAACCTGCCGCAATCCAAAACAATAGGCAAGTCGCAAATAGTTCTGAATTATCTATGCGGCTGAGCAACGTCAGGTGAATTGCAGCCAGCGCTGTGACCAGTGCTAGCAGCCAATATTTGGAATCTCTTAGGATTTTTGACCAGTTCATAATAATCAACTCAGCAACATTAGAGTTTTCAATAGGGCAGTAACTTCTTAGAAAGAGTTCCCCTGGGAATAAAGTCAATACACTATTTAGGAAAAATCTTATTCAAAGGCTAGATCGCATTCAAAGGTCAGAATTATAAAACAGACAGGCAAATATTACCTGATATGCAACTAAAGTCAGCCCTACTCCCAAGGCAGGAGTAAGGGGAGCAAGAGTTTCTCAAAGTCCCTCTCCCGCTTTGGGAAAAGGATTTAGGGTGTAGCTTGCTTCCCGCAGGGTGGGGGATTGGGAAAGTCGCACATCGCGTAAAAAGTTCTATTTATTTAAGTCAATCTGATTATCTAAGTCAATCTGAATTTGCACCACTCCACAACTCCCATCTTTACAGCTATTTTTTTATCCAGCGGTTTGGATGCAAAGAAAAGCAGTATTTTCCCACTAAATTCCATTTCTCGTTCATAATGATTGGCGTTGGAGTTTGAGGGTTAATGCTGTGACTGGACGAAGCAATCGTTGGCTCGTTAATGTTGTGATGGGGCTAGCGCTGCTGGCTTTCTTAGGAATTTCGATCGCGCCGTTATTGAGCGGGTTGTTTCCGAGCAATCAAGCCGCCCCGGTTGCGAGTTCGCCAACACCTGGAGCGACCGCAAGCCCAGCGGTGAAGAAAGAAGAGTTGGCGTTACAGGCAAAGGGCTATGAAGCAGTGTTGCAGCGAGAGCCAGAAAACCCCACTGCTTTAAGAGGGCTATTAGAAACGCAGTTGGCACTAGGCGATGTCAAAGGCGCGATCGCCCCTTTAGAAAAATTGGCGAAGCTAAACCCGAATGAAACTTACTATGCGGTATTGCTGGCACAGGCAAAACAACAGACGGGCGATCTCGAAGGATCTGCACAAACCTACCGTAGTATTTTGGTAGCTAAGCCTGGAGAAATCACGGCGCTACAAGGGTTGGTTGGTTTGCTCGTCGAGCAAAAGCGCCCTGAAGCGGCGGTCAGTCTATTGCAAGATACCCTCAAGACTGCAAATCAGGCAAATCAAGTGCAGCCCGGTGCTGTGGATGTCACCTCAGTTCAAGTGCTGCTGGGTGGCGTATACGCCAGTGGTAAGCGCTATGACGAAGCGATCGCAATCTACGACGAAGCCGCCAAAACCAGCAAGCAAGACTTTCGCCCAGTCTATGGCAAAGCCGCTGTGTTAAAAGAGCAAGGCAAAGTAAATGAAGCAAAACCTTTGTTTGCCAAAGCGGCTGAGCTTGCACCCGCAAAATATAAGGATCAAATTAATCAGCAGGCGGCAGACGCTCCTGTCGCACCAAACGGCGCGGCTCCAGCATCCGAAGTTCCTGTTCCAGGGGTGAAGCCAACTATTGCTCCTGTTCCTGCTGGTAAATAGCTCCTTTTGGAACGTCTGCCAAAGCAGCAGCGAGCTAGAACTCCTGTCCTCTCTCCTTTTGGGAGAGGGCTAGGGTGAGGGCAAATCTCAGCTTCATACATTAATGCAGCAACGCCGAGATATAGTTCGGGCTGCTGCTTGGAGTCTGCGTTTGTCTTAGGTCATTGGCAAACTGTGTTACTAACTTCGGTCTAGTTCCAGAAAGCATGATGGGTGCTTTATTCTACAGACAGCGATCGCACCCATGCAATGAAGAACGTTGTCGAAATTTTGCTGCGAACCTCTCTACGTCGATATCCATTGCCGACGCGGATTAGTCTGTTTGGCTATCTAGTGCAGGCTGGCTGAAATAACTGAGCAGCTTAATCCAGCTCAGGAAAGCCCTTAAATTTCCAGTTGAATGGCTTGGCAAGGGAGCAATTGAAGTAGGCAATAAAATCGAGAATCTGTTGTCGCAAGTCTTGGGTAGA
>JBBSCL010000221.1:0-5817 GCA_038250345.1 Leptolyngbyales cyanobacterium | reverse complement strand
TTTGAGTGGGGTGGCAAACGCGCTGCGCGACGACAGAGAGCACGAAGCCGACGGCAGCATCAGTTGGGTGGTTCAGGTGCTTGTACGGCTTCCCCAATCTCCAGAAATCGAACCTCTAAATATGGCGATGCTCATGCCAAACGACCCACTAGTAGACTGAACTGAAAGTTCTGCAACGTATTATTCAAAATGCCGATTGACTACTATGCTTTTGCTGGCATCAGATGTTGCAAAACTAAGTTTTTACTCTAATAGTTCAGTCTGTTAAAATAAACTGATTAGACGGAGAAACCTATGGCTCAACCTGTCATCATTTCCACGTCTCCCCCCCCGCTCGTAGGGACGATTCTTTAACAGAGGAATAACTCTGGAACCCTTATTCTTTGCTTTACCCTCAAAAGAAGTTGAACCTAAAAATAGGACTTTCAAGAATTTATTTTCTTTAGAGAATCATCCCTAGGGCATTCTTCTATCACAAAAGCCATGCCTCTATTCAAACATGACCTGCCAACACTTATTTCCTTTATCTAGAGAATCAGCCCTACTGCTACCCAGAATTGGGGGTTGGGGGGCAAATTTCGGTTGATTTGCGTAAGTCCTGGGAGAATTGAAAATCGACTGCTGCTTAATCCAAAAAATTGACTCGCGATCGCAATGGATTCCTCAATCGATAGCAAAATTGCTCAAATCAATCAACGCTTTAAGCTTGCCCAACTAGGATTGCAGATTGAGTGCCGTGGACAAAAGCTGGGACTGCGAGGAACCTTGCCGCCGCGTCCGGGGAGCGATCGCCTCAAGCCCCACCAGCAGCGGCTCAGTTTAGGGTTTCCTGCCACGACTGCCGGATTAAAACAGGCTGAGCAGGAAGTGAAGGTGATTGCAGGACAACTGATTGAAAATCGGTTTGATTGGCAAAATTATGTGAATGGGGCAGGCTGGGGACGGTTAGATCAGCTTGGGCTAGCGCAGCAAATTCGAGCGTTTGAACGCCACTTTAAAGAGGAACCCAAACGAGCAGGTAATCCGACTTCAACCCAAACAACCTGGGACTTTGCCTATGCGCCTTACCTGCGAAAACTAGAGGCGATCGCCGAAGCGAATCCCAGCCTGAGCTTAGTGGAAGCCATTTACGCCACCATTCGCACGACTGAAGTGAATAGTCGCAGTCGGCAAGTCTGCTGCACTGCACTCACAGCGTTTGCCGCATTTGTTCAGCTTGTTTTGCCAGAAGACCTGAAAAATTACTGGGGCAGCTATGGCACGACCCAAACTCAGGTGCGCGAATTGCCCCCCGATCCCCTGATCCTGCAAACCTGGGCAGCCATTCCCAATCCCCACTGGCAGTTTGTTTACGGCATCATGGCAACCTACGGCTTGCGGAACCACGAAGTTTTTTTCAGTGATTATTCTGCCCTGCAAAGTGAATCAGAACCAACGATTCAAGTCCTCAGCACGACCAAGACTGGAATACATGAAGTGTGGCCTTTTCATCCTGAGTGGATTGAGCAATTCAATCTTCGAGCAGGCATTCTGCCGCCGATTCAAACCGATTTAGCGAAAACAACGCTTCAGCGAGTCGGGCAACTGGTCAGCGTCCAGTTTCGCCGCTACAACCTACCCTTTTCGCCCTACGATTTGCGCCATGCCTGGGCAGTGCGAACCATTCACATTGGCTTACCCGATACGGTTGCCGCCCGGATGATGGGTCACTCAGTGGGCGTTCACACCCGCACGTATCATCAGTGGATGACTCGCCGCGACCAGCAGCAGGCAGTGGATACCGCGTTGGCGCGTAGTAGTCGGTAAGTCCCGCGATCGCCCCTTAAATTGGTATGCTGATTGGTTCAATGATGAATTGCTATTCATCTACCATTTGCAAAATTTGCTCATAACAAAGGTTGAGATACCCTAAAATTTGATGTGTCAATTAATGCATCCATTAAAAGTTTTATGGATGGGATCAGCGATCGCTGTTTTGCCTCAACCAGCATTCCCAATAAGCCAGTGATCCGAAGTCCTAACCGAGTTGCCTCTGCTCTTCCATGCCGCTCATCAATTAGCAACAGATCCGCTTTGATTTCAAGTGCAAGCGCAATTGATTCCGATTCACCCGGATCAAGCTGGGATTGATTTTGCAGTTGATCCACCATCGTCTGATCCCTTAAAGAGAGTACTTCTAGCCAGTCCAAGGTTTGGACTTCTACCGTTCCTGGTACAGGTGGATCAATGTCAGCCAGTTCATGATAGACGGCTTCTGGAATCAAGATACGATCGTAAAGCTGTTGAAGTAGATAAAGGTGATGGATGACAACCAGGTTTGTAATGACTGACGTATCGCTGATGACGATCACAATCGCCCAAGCTCTCGTAGATTTTGCAGGTCTAGCTCAAAATCTGCCACGTCGTAAACATACAAGGGAATGTTGCGTTGCTTCAGCAATTGGCGAAAGGCAGTGGGCGGCAACTCTGCTAAATGGCTTGCTTGACTCAGCCCTAACCGCTCTGCCTGGAACAACAGCACAGCAATCTCTTGCTTAAATTCGGCTGCTTCCATATTGCAAGCGTGAAGAATTTCATCTGAAATGACAAGACTCATTGGCAAGACTCATTTCTATGACTTACGCACTCGCCCCCCTAAATCCCCCAATTCTGGGTAGAGTTGATTCTCTAAAGAAAACAAATTCTTGAAAGTCCTATTTTTAGGTTCAACTTCTTTTGAGGGTAAACCAAAGAGTAAGGGTTCCAGAGTTATTCCTCTTTTAAAGAATCGTCCCTACCCCCGCTCGGAAGTTACGCCTACAGCCGATATTGTTTTTCCGCCGGGTAACTTGTGGAGCGATGAACCCAACTTGGAAAGTGACTTGCATCGTGACAGTGATGGCAAGGTTGTTGCTATTACTTTAGACAACTATTCTCGCAACGTAGAAACGATTAATTTACAAGCACTAGGAGTGCCTCTTTTAGCTGCATAATCTCTTTGCCCTCAACCTTGCCCTAACAGGCGATCGCGGGGATTTCGGGTCTCTACCCACCGAAACGTGCCCTCGAATTTTTTTAGACATTTCAGGTTTATTGTCATATTCCTCACAGTTGAGATCGCAGACGTAGTGGCAAACTGAGCAGGTTAGAATTGATCAGCCAGCCTGATTAATTTTGGTTGTATGCGATCGCCATTTTCATCTGTGATTAGGAGTCTGTTCTGCTGTGGTTATGCAAGCCTCTGTTAGTGCTTACGAAACGAAAACCCAAGATATTGCGCGTCAGCTTATTTCTGCCACCCGTGAGAATCGCTCCTTGTTTGCCCAAATGCGCGACCAAATGCGGTGGGATGATAAGCTGCTGGGCTGGGCGATGAGTAATCCGGGCTTGCGGGTGCAGTTGTTCCGCTTCATCGATTGCCTGCCATCGCTCCGCAGTAAAGCCGAGATTGCGCGTCACCTGCAAGAATATCTAGGCGAAGAATCGGTAGAGCTTCCGGGTGCGCTGAAAGGAATGCTCAATTTTGCCAATCCTGACTCCATGCCGGGACAAATTGCCGCAACGACAGTTTCCACGGCGGTTGAAACCCTGGCACAAAAATACATCGCGGGTGAAACGATTCAGCAAGTGCTGAAAAGCATTGAGCGACTCCGAAAAGAGCGGGCTGCTTTTACAGTGGATTTGCTCGGTGAGGCAGTGATTACCGAGCCAGAAGCGCACTCCTATCTCGATCGCTACTTGGAACTGATGAATCAGCTAACGGATGCGGCAACTCGCTGGTCTAAGGTGGATCAAATCGATCGCGCTGATGGTGCAGAATTGCCCAAAGTGCAGGTATCGATCAAGCTGACGGCGCTCTATTCCCAGTTTGATCCGTTGGATGAGAAGGGCAGTCAGGAAAAGGTGAGCGATCGCGCTCGAATCTTGCTGCGCCATGCGAAAGACTTGGGTGCTGCCGTTCACTTTGATATGGAGCAATATCAGTACAAATCCAGCACTCTAGCAACCCTGAAGCAACTGCTGCTAGAGCCTGAGTTTCGCGATCGCTCGGATATTGGCATCACATTGCAGGCATATCTACGAGACAGTTTGGGCGATTTGAAAGACCTGATTGAGTGGGCAAAAGAACGGGGGACACCTGTGACAGTGCGCTTAGTTAAAGGTGCCTATTGGGATCAGGAAACCATTAAAGCGGTACAGAAAGATTGGACGCAACCCGTTTTTAACGATAAGGAATCGACCGATGCCAACTTTGAGGCAATGACGCGCCTGCTGCTGGAAAATCACGAGCATCTCTATGCCGCGATCGGCAGTCATAATGTCCGCTCTCAGGCACACGCGATCGCGATCGCCGAAACGCTACAAATTCCGCCTCGCCGCTTCGAGTTTCAGATGTTATACGGCATGGCGGATAAACTGGCAAAAGCGATCGCCGATAAAGGCTATCGCGTCCGCGTTTACTGTCCCTATGGCGAACTGATTCCCGGTATGTCTTACCTGATTCGCCGCCTGCTGGAAAACACCGCCAACAGTTCCTTCTTGCGCCAAAACCTGGAAGAACGCCCCGTCGAAGAATTGCTAAAAACACCAATCCTAAAGAGTTCTGAGTTCTCAATTTTGAGTTCTCAGTTAAAAGATCAAACTCAAAATTCAAAATTCAAAATTCAAAATTTTGTTAACGCTCCCGATATGGACTACGCCGATACATTCCATCGTCAGGAAATTCAGCAGGCATTGCAGCGAGTGCGGCAGCAGTTAGGCAAAACCTATTTGCCAGTCATCAACGGCGAGTATGCTCAGACTGAGAATTATGTCGAGTCGCTGAATCCATCGAACTTTAGTGAACAAGTGGGACGAATTGGATTGATCAGCATTGAACAAGCGGATCAGGCGATCGCGGCGGCAAAAGCGGCGTTTCCTGTCTGGAAAAAGACTCCAGCAACCGAACGAGCGAACATTCTCCGTCGGGCTGGCGATTTGATGTCAGAACGCCGAGAAGAATTGATTGCCTGGATGGTGCTGGAAACGGGGAAAACCGTGCGAGAAGCTGATCCAGAAGTGTCAGAGGCGATCGACTTTTGCCGCTACTATGCCGATGAAATGGAGCGGTTAGACAGCGGCGTTGCCTACGACTTTCCGGGCGAAACCAACCGCTATCACTACCAGCCACGGGGCATTTCCCTAATTATCTCGCCCTGGAATTTCCCCTTGGCGATTCCCGTGGGCATGACGGTTGCGTCGCTGGTCGCTGGCAACTGCACCCTATTGAAACCCGCTGAAGTATCCTCCATCATTGGCGCGAAGATTGCCGAAATTTTGCTGGAAGCAGGCATTCCCAAGGGCGTGTTCCAATTCGTTCCCGGAAAAGGTTCCACGGTAGGCGCTCACATGGTCAAGCATCCTGACGTTCACATGATTACCTTTACCGGATCGCAGGAAGTCGGCTGTCGGATTTATCGAGAAGCGGCGGAACTACAGCCGGGACAAAAACACCTGAAGCGGGTGATTGCGGAGATGGGTGGCAAAAATGCCGTGATTGTGGATGAAAGCGCCGATTTAGACCAGGCGGTGCAGGGTGTGGTGCAGTCGGCATTCGGCTACAGCGGTCAGAAGTGTTCTGCCTGCTCTCGCGTGATTGTGCTGGAGTCAATCTATGAGTTGTTTTTGGCGCGGTTGGTGGAAGCAACGCGATCGCTCAACCTCGGCAATACCGAACTGCCGGGTACAAAAGTGGGTCCGGTAATTGATGCCAACGCCCAAACCCGCATCAAAGAATACATTGAAAAAGGACGACTTCAATCTCAAGTCGCTCTAGAAATGGATGCACCGGAAGGCGGC
>JBBSCL010000220.1:0-5821 GCA_038250345.1 Leptolyngbyales cyanobacterium | reverse complement strand
TTCAGCAGCATCGGCAGTTCCTGTACTAGGATCTGCTGCACCATCTGCTTGCTGATAGATGTTGCTGCCAATGGTGTACAAGGTTTGCTGAAGTTCAGTGGTGAGGGTTTTGATGCGATCGCTGTCCTCTTGGGCGATCGCCTCCCGCAAATCTTTGACCAATCCTTCAACCTTCGTTTTATCTTCAGCGGAAACCTTGTCGCCTAGTTCAGCCAGTTGCTTCTCTGCTTGATAAGACAGGGAATCTGCCTGGTTTTTCAGGTCGATTTTTTCGCGGCGCTCTTTGTCTGTCGTGGCGTTTTGCTCGGCTTCCCGCACCATCCGCTCCACATCATCTTTGGGTAGCGTAGAAGCCCCCGTGATGCTGATAGATTGCTCTTTGCCCGTGCCCTTGTCTTTGGCAGTAACTTGCAAAATACCGTTGGCATCAATGTCAAAGATCACCTCAATTTGAGGAACGCCACGCTGAGCCGAGGGAATGCCATCCAACCGGAAGGTTCCCAGGCTCTTGTTGTCGTTAGACATTTCCCGCTCGCCCTGCAAAACGTGAATTTCCACGTTGCTTTGACCATCCACCGCTGTTGAAAAGACCTCAGACTTTTTGGTAGGAATAGTCGTGTTGCGAGGAATGATTTTAGTCATGACACCGCCCAAGGTTTCTACGCCGAGGGAGAGCGGGCTAACGTCGAGCAAGAGAATGTCTTTAACTTCGCCTGCCAACACGCCAGCTTGAATGGCTGCGCCGACCGCAACCACTTCATCGGGGTTAACGGTCTGGTTGGGTTCTTTATCTAGAACTCGTTTGACCAGTTCCAAAATGGAGGGAATGCGAGTGGAACCGCCCACCATCACCACTTCGTCGATGCTCTCTTTGCCTAACTTGGCATCCCGCAGCGAGTTTTCTACAGGAATCCGGCAGCGATCGATTAAATCCGCACAGAGTTCTTCAAATTTGCCACGGGTCAGCGTGGTATCCAAATGTTTGGGACCATCCTGAGTGGCGGTAATGAAGGGCAAGTTAATTTCTGCTTGAGTGACACTAGATAGCTCAATCTTGGCTTTTTCGGCGGCTTCAGTCAGGCGTTGTAGAGCCTGCTTATCTTTGCGGAGGTCGATCCCTTCCGATTTGCGGAACTCTTCAGCCAAGTAGTCCACGATTTTTTTGTCGAAATCGTCGCCGCCTAAGTGAGTGTCGCCAGAGGTTGACAGCACTTCAAATACACCGTCGCCCACTTCCAAAATGGACACGTCAAAGGTGCCGCCGCCCAAGTCAAACACGAGGATAGTTTCGTTGCTCTTTCTATCTAAACCGTAGGCAAGTGAAGCAGCAGTGGGTTCGTTGATAATCCGCAGAACTTCTAAACCAGCGATTTTTCCGGCATCTTTAGTCGCCTGACGCTGGGAATCGTTGAAGTAGGCAGGAACAGTGATTACCGCTTGGGTGACATCTGCTCCTAAGTATTTGCTAGCATCTTCTTTAAGCTTGCGTAGCACTTCGGCAGAAATTTGCTCAGGCGCATACTGTTCGCCTTTGGCAGAAGAGTCAATTTTGACGTTGCCATTGACGTTCAAAACTTTGTAGGAAACTTCAGTTAGCTCATTGGCGACTTCATCAAACCGACGACCAATAAACCGTTTGACTGAATAGAACGTATTTTCGGGGTTCATTACGGCTTGGCGCTTGGCAATTTGACCGACCAGGCGATCGCCATTTTTTGCAAAAGCGACTACAGAAGGCGTGGTTCGGAAGCCTTCCGCATTTGCAATAACAGTAGGCTTGCCACCTTCCATCACCGCCACACACGAGTTTGTTGTACCCAGGTCAATTCCGACGACTTTTGCCATTGCTGCTTCGGCTCCATCAACTACTGCGAGAGATTAAAAATATCTGAGGGGCTGTTCATCCGCTCACAATTACAAATCGTAAGACGGTCGTGAAATTATCGTTTACTAATCGATTTGTTCCACAGCTCAGCGTTCCTACCTACCTACATACTCGTCTCAATTGCCGTTTCTGATGAAGGAGTATTTACCGTACCTAGTGGGGCGGTTGAGGGAAAGGGACGGTCAAAGCTTCCATTTACATGGAAAACTCTGCCATTTCAGTTTTTAACAAAGGAACTAGCTTGAGTCCAAATTCGCTTTCAAAACTACTCTTTTTGTTTTCCAGGCTCCACAACTCTAGGGCGCATTCGTCAAAAGGTTTTGCGGCTTGAAGATGCAGCCGCAGTTCACGAGTGGTGGGCGAAAACTCACAGGTGATTGTTTGAATGGCTCCAATCTGGCGGCGATCGAGGGCAACTGCCAGCCGCAACAAAGGACTCAGTTGATCAACGACACGCCGATACGGTTTACTGCTGAGATTGCGGTAATTTTCGTGCTTTTTCTTAGGGTTATTTTTGCGGTGATAACGCGCCAAGTTTGCGATCGTTTCTATTTCCGTTTCGGTATAGCCCAAAAGCTCGCCATAGCGGATTAGGTAGTAGGAATGCTTATGATGGGCTGAATGGCTGACAAAGTGTCCGCAGTTATGCAAAATGGCTGCTGCCCACAAGAGTTCGCGTTCTTCCGTGCCCCATTCATGCAAGGTTCCTTGAGTTTGATCAAATAGGCTGAGCGCGAACGCCGCCACCCGTTCACTATGATCCAAGTTCACCCGGTATTTTTGGGCTGTTTTAAGAATGCTGCGCTGGCGGATAGAGCTTTGGTAACGCAACCGATCTTCAATCAGCCCGTGGGTCACCATCCAATCGACAATCATCCCTTCCCTCAGCGATCGCTGACAAATGGTAACTGTTTCAAGATTGAGCAGGGTCATTGCCTCCTGCAAAATCAGCGATCCCGCCAGAATAATCTCAGCCCGGCGATCGTTCATGCCTGGAATTTGCGATCGCTCCGCAGTAGTCATCCGCCGAAATCGATGGGTCATTTCCTGCAAATCAATCCGCGTAAAACTATAGCCGTGGAGTGGCGCTGGCACCATGCCCAACTGCTCCCGTGCGTGTAGCATTGCCAGGGTTTCAATCGTGCCAGAAGTGCCAATTAGCCGGAGTATTTCACCCGGTTTAAGATGGGTTCGCAATTCTTCGATTGGGCGCTCCAACATGCCACGGATATAAGCTTGCAGGGCTTCAAATTCTTTAAGGTCGATTGGATCGGTAGTCACATATTCATTGGTTAGCCGAACCGCGCCGATTTTGGTGCTGCTCAAGCTGCGGGGATCATGACCGTCACCTAAAATTAGTTCTGTGGAGCCGCCGCCAATATCGATCACAACGTGAGGCGTATTGTTGAACTCAATGCCTGACAACACGCCTAAGTAAATGCGTCGGGCTTCTTCTACTCCCGAAATCAGGTTGATCCAAAGTCCCAACTCTGACTCTACTCGCTGCAAAAACTCGTGTCCGTTTGGGGCTTCGCGAACCGCGCTAGTGGCAACTGCCATAATCTGCTCGGAGCCTAAGCTTTGAGAAATTTCTTGACAGCGTTTGAGGGCTTCTATGGCTCGCTGCATGGCTGATTCAGTCAATTCTCCGGTCTGGTGGCACCGTTCCCCTAGCCGAACCGTATCTTTTTCGCTGGCGATGATAGTAAACGCAGGCAATGCAGGCTGAATGCGAACCACCACCATATGAATGGAATTGGTGCCCACATCAATTGCCGTAAGAATGCGATCGTGTTCCAAAATCATTGAGTGTTCCGAAGAAGCGAACTAACTGTATCTTTAGTTTCACTCGTTCGGTAGACCAATCGGAAAATTTTTGAAAATAACTGCTCACTATCTTTTTTAAAAGTGCGAAGTGCAGAGGTTTAAGTTCATTGAGCGGGTTTCTTGCAACTATTAAAAATGTTTGAGCATGACATAGAGCGATCGCCGTATCGTAAAAAAAGATTAATTGTTAAGATATATAAATAAGCTATAGTTGGCTCCTGATGTTTTCTTCTCCAAATGAAAGTTCTATTTCTACTTTGCTTCCTTCTGCTGAACCGGAATGGAATGATGGAGATCAAAACTTAGTTCAAGCATTTCAAGAGAATCAAACTCTGAGGGATCATATTTTACATCACGCTCAACTGATGCAGTTGTTGACCCATCAGCTTGCTACGCCCTTAACGGCGTTAAACGGCGCAGTTCATTTGTTAAGTGAGCCGTCATTAACATTAGAACAGCGTCAGGAATTTTTAGAGGTCACTCAGCAAAAGCTTTACTCCTTAACGAAACTGCTGCGGGACTTAATGGCGCTGCGAAATTTGGAGACTGGAAAGATCACCACTCAGCCGATCGCTTTTTGCCTTCAAACGCTTGTTAAAGAGGTAGTGGCAGAATTGGCACCTTATCCAATTACCGATCAATTTGGGGCGAAGTTGCCTCAAGTTTGGGGCGATCGCTGGCAGGTGTCTCAAGTCTTAGTCAATTTTTTATCCAACGCGATTAAATATTCCCCCAACGGTCGGGCGATTGATGTGGGTGCGGCGGTCAAGCAAGTCGGTTGGGTAGAAATCTGGGTGCAAGATTACGGATTGGGCATTCCTGAAGCAGATCAGCCTCACTTATTTAATCGATTTTATCGGGTGAAGCATGGCGATCGCCAAAATATCGAGGGCACTGGGTTAGGGCTGTCTTTGTGCAAGCTCTTGGTAGAAAATCAGGGTGGGCAGCTTGGCTTTGAATCGACTCATGGCGCAGGCAGTCGCTTTTACTTCACTTTGCCAATCGCCTTGCCTTCAACTTGATCCGAATTTCTACTGGATCAAGGATGATCACTCGCCAGGTTTGACCTTGATGGCAGCGCTTGCTCTAGGTCTAATTTAGAGTGCTAGGCTGACAGTGGCAATTGGGAGGGCACAGCAATGGACAGCATCCAGTCTCCACCAGCGAATCAAACCGTTGATACTTCTATTACACTCGTCACGGTATACACCGATCAGGCATTGATCACTCGCCAAGGCACTGTTTTGCTAACTGGGCAAGAGCGATCGCTGACTCTAACGAACCTACCCATCACATTGAAACCTGAATCGGTGCGGGTGAAAGGAACCGGAACCGTGGCAGTGCGTTTGTTAGCTGTGCAAACGGAACGAATTTATGCAGCGGAACCGATTGGCGATCGCGTGGCTCAATTGACCGAGCAAATCCAGCAGCTAGAAGATCAGCGACGCACCTTACAAGACGGGCTAGCAGCGCTGGAATTACGGCGTAAGTTTATTCAAAGCTTGAGCGAAAAATCCGTCGATCGCTTTTCCCGTGGCTTGGCAGAACAGCGAGTCAACTTAGCGCAGACTGCCGAACTGCTGGAATTTGTGGGGCAGCAGCATAGTGATTTAGCCGGGGCGATCGCTCAGCAAAATCAAGCGCTGCGAGAACTCAATAAGCACTTAAGCGTACTACAACAGCAGCTTCAGCAGATCAAAACGCCTCGCCCTAAAGAAAGCTACAGCGTCGTGGTTAGCATTTTGCCCGATGGAACAGGCGAGTTTCAACTAGAGGTTTCCTACACCGTCGATCGCGCCAGTTGGCAGCCCCTCTATGATCTGCGCGTGGATACTCAAACCAAACTGCTGCAACTCGATTACTTAGCAGAAGTAACTCAAAACACGGGCGAAGACTGGGCAGACGTTGCCCTAATTCTGTCCACTGCCAAACCCGGTTTAGGCAGCCTGCCACCCAAATTAAGCCCCTGGTATGATTAATAATCAAGCAAAACATAGACTAATATATACGGGCATCAACTTTTTGACCTCGTATGAAACTTTCAGACTACGCAGAACAATTAGGAATCAGTTACCAAACTGCTTGGCGACATTTCAAGGCGGGGAAGAT
>JBBSCL010000219.1:0-5839 GCA_038250345.1 Leptolyngbyales cyanobacterium | reverse complement strand
GGTTGTAGTCAGTCAAGACTTTCCAGGTGGTATCGACGGGTGCAGTAATCAGAACGCGCCCAATATAGCGACCATTATCACCGTTCACGACAGCGTTTCCGGCTTTTAAGCTTGTTTGCTCTTGGGATGGTAAGCGAGATAAAGAACTACCAGGTTTTGGTAGAGCTTGGGCAGATAGAGCAACAGGCAGGCTGAGGGCGATCGCTGAAGTACAAGCCATGAAGGGACAATTTTTCTGGGAAAAATTCAGCATTAAATTTGTCATAAGGGTTAAATAATTTTTGTCTTTGGGGAGATGTAGAGTCCCAGTTTGGCTAGCGCGATCGCTTTCAAGGACTTAACCTTAGCGCAAGCGGTGATCGACTTACATAATCTCGCCCAAAGATATACCCAGCCAGCCGTGGAAGAGTTGCTCTTGTTTGCGGGTGGGGCGATCGCAGGGGATGAGTTGGAAGCGAGTTGGGCGCGGCTCTGCCAGGGTTAACGCCGCTTGGCGCAATTCGTCTTGATGGAACCAGGCGACTTGCAGCAGATCGCCGGATTGATGGTCACGTAGGCGATCGCTCAATTGGTCAGCACTCACGCGGATGCCATTGATTGCCAGCAGTTCATCACCGGCATCGATGCCAACCTGCTGAGCCGGAGAGCCACTTTCCACAAACTTAATCACGTCACGACCGTGTTCTGTTTTGAGGGTGAGACCGAGAACCGGAAGGCTATCATCGCGATCGAGCAGAAGCCGCATTCCAAACGGTTCCAGATATTGGTCAAACGGCAGTTCTTCTGTGGTGTTGAGATAGCGCTCGAAGAAATCGCTGAGGTCGGTGCCTGCCACGGTTTCAATGGTGTGCTGAAGTTGCTCTGGTGTGAAACCAATTTCGGGTTTGCCAAATTGCTCCCATAACAGACGCAGCACGTCATCAAACGATCGCTTGTTACTATGGCGAGATCGAATCAGTAAATCTAGCAGCAACGACACCATTTCGCCTTTGAGGTAGTAAGACATCTGGTTATTAGGGCTGTTAGCATCCTGCCGATACAGCTTGACCCAAGCATCAAAGCTAGATTCTGCCAATGGCTGCACTAGCCTTCCAGGCGTGGTTAGAAAGCGACTGATCTCCTTGCTAAGCGCATTGAGATAGGTGCGAATATCATAAATTCCGGCTCGATAGGGAATGATCAAATCGTAATAACTGGTTGTACCTTCGCTAAACCAGAGGGAAGGCGTGTAATTTTCCTGTTCATAATCAAAGACTTCTAGCGCTTTAGGACGGATGCGCTTGACGTTCCACAGGTGAAAAAATTCGTGGGCGACCAGTTGAATGAAGCGATCGTATTTGTCTTTGTTGCGAAAACCGAAGCGCTGATAGATGAGGGAGCAACTATTTTTGTGTTCTAAGCCGCCAAAGCCATGAGATGAGAGATGCAGCAAAAACAGGTAGCGATCGTAGGGTAAGCCACCAAACAGATTTGCTTCGACTTGAATGATGCGTTGAATGTCGCTAATCAGGCGATCGCTTTCTAAATTGCCCTCCCGCCAAACAGCAAGCTGGTGAGGTTTTCCAAGTGCTTCAAACTCAAAAAGTTGATGTTTGCCAATCTCAAAAGGACTATCGACCAACATATCAAAATCGATCGCTTCAAACGTATTCGCAACTCCAGAAATGCAGGGCAGGGATGTGGTAACTTGCCAATCGGGGTTAGGCGGGATGATCTCCACCTGAATCGAATGCTGCTCATATCCAGGAATGTAGAAAAATAGCGCGGTGCCATTGAAGTAGCCATGCGTGCCATCTAGATGGTTCGTGCGAACTGAGAGTTCATTCGCATAAATCTGATAGCGGATTGTTAGGGCTGTGTTGCCTTGAGGAGAGATTTTCCAGTGATTTTTACCAACTTTATGCCAAGGCAAAGGAGACTCGGCGGGGCTACTGGCGCTAAAGTTTTGCAGATGTCGGGCATACTCTCGGATTAGATAGGAACCGGGAGTCCAGACGGGCATTTTTAAGTTGAGTGCTATGCCTGATTGCCAACCGTTTAGATGGAGCGTCACTTCAAACAGATGAGATTCAGGTTGTGGCATGGCAACCTGATAGTCTATCTGGACGGGTTGAAGCACTGGTGCGATCGCGCCCTCCACATTTTCATCCAAGTATGAAGAGGGTTCAGATTGTTCCGAGTCATCAAACTGCCTCTCCGATTCCAGATCCCATGCTTCTCGATTCATTAGTAACAGCGCCTTTTGGAGAGCGGATGATAGTGCTTTACAAGGAGATGCCCTAAACTTTGCCTGCCAAATGCATCAGTTGCTTCATGTTTACCAAATGCATGGACTGATTTGCTGGATCAATCTTGATCCAGCCTTTGCTATCCAGCTTTTCCATAATTTTGGACGTTTCTTCTACCCCAATATCGCTAACATCTGCCAAATCTTTGGGTGGAATATTAAAAATCTCAGTGCCGCCATGGGTGCCGCTATTGAATTCTTGCCCATAATTTTCACCGAGCGCAACCAGGGTGTTTGCTAGCTTTACGGCAGGCGGTTTATGGCGTAACTGAAAACGAATGTTGGTCTGTCGCAAACGCCTCACCATTAGCTGCAACATCCGGTGATGCAACTGAGGATCTTTGAACAGGGTTTGGATGAACCGTTGGGCTGAAATACTGATTAGCTTAACGCTAGACAGGGCGCTGACATCAGTCGATCGCGGCGACTCATCTAAAATTGCCATTTCCCCGAAAAAATCGCCCTTGCCTAAAATGGCTAGGGTGACCACGTTATCTTCTCCAGCACCCGACAATCGACGCACCTTAACCCAGCCAGATGCAATAAAATACACCGCATTTCCCCAAGCGTCTTCCATCAACACTGCCCGATTAGCAGGATATTCATGTTCAACAGCAACAGAAAGCAGCAGTTCCAGAGTTTCTGGGTTGGCTGCCATTAATAGGGGAAAAAGCTCACTAAACGCTTCAGTCTGCATGAAGAATGGTTGAAATAAAATAATGGAGCGATCGCACTCGTCCGGTCACTTAATTTAAGCATTCCCAAAACTATATCGATGCATAAAAGCAAAGCTAAGTTAAGGAAGCTACTAGTATAAACAGTTTGCAGGACGCACGACGATCACTTTTTCGTAGCCATTTTCACAGCCGCTTCTAGTTTTGGTCGGAGGGCTGCCACACAGTCTGACCAACCAATCAAAATCGACTGACGATGAGTGAGCGTATCGGGATCAATGGCATCGATCGCATCGGGTGAAAACTGGATTGGCTCTCCTTCCAAGGTGCAGCAAGTGAGTCCTGCGGCTTTTGCCAGCGCTAATGGACCGGCTGTATCCCATACTTTGACTCGTCCATTCAGGTAAAGATATAGCCCCGCCCTTCCGGTGATCACTTCCAATACTTTTAGCCCAAAACTGCCAATGGAATAAAACTCTACATTGGGAATCTGCTGAGCGATCGCATCTCCATAGCGCGTTTGATCGCGATGCCCAATCATCATCCGGCATGAATCGGCTGAAAAATTTTGAGGAGCGGTGATCAAAGGCGTTGGTGCCCCATCTGCCGAAGTTTGAAACAGCCCCCAATTGACACCGCCATAATACAGTTGGTCATAAACAGGCGCATAAATCCACCCGGCGATCGGCTGATGGTTTTCTAACAAGCCCACCATGACGGAGTAGTTGCTTCGACCCTGAATAAAATCCTCCGTGCCATCCAGGGGATCAATGCACCACAGTCGATCGTACATTTGATAAAACTTTTGACGCGACTGAATGTCTTCCTCTGTAATCACCCCATCATTGGGAAACAGATGCGAAAATGCTGCCGAAAGTTCTGCGTCCAGTGCCTGATCGATTGTCGTAACGTAATCTTCAGGTCCTTTTTCAAAAATCTCGAACTCTTTATTCGCCATCTGAATAATCTGAAGACCGCAGTGCCGCACGATCGCGCGAATTTGACGGTCTAACTCTAGGGAAATTGGGTTCATAACGAGGAGAGATTGCACGGCATCGTTGTCTACGGTTCATAGTAGTCTGATAAACTAGCGTTTTAATGCTGGCAGAAATAAGTAAAGTCGCGATCAAGTCTCTTACAAAAAGCGCTTTACTGTCAGAAGTATCATTCTGCTGCACTCCGTGAATACGATGATAGGCGAACTGATCGGTGCACGCTACAGGGTTATTGAGGTTTTAGGCTCCGGTGGATTTGGGCACACCTATATTGCAGAAGATACGCAGCGTCCTGGCAATCCTCGCTGTGTTCTGAAGCATTTGACCTTCAATAGCAGTGATACTGCTATTTTGCAACAGGTCAGGCGGTTGTTTCAAGCAGAAGCCGAAACGTTAGAGCAGCTAGGAAAGCATGACCAAATTCCTCGGTTATTGGCATATTTTGAAGAAAATCAGCAGTTTTATTTAGTTCAAGAGTTTATTGAAGGGAACCCGCTTAGCACTGAACTGGCTAGAGGTGTGCAATTGAGTGAAGTTGAAGTGGTTCCTTTGCTAGAAGATCTGCTAGGCGTTTTGGAATATGTTCATGCTCAAGGGGTGATTCATCGAGATATTAAACCTGCGAATTTAATTCGCCGTCGTCAAGATAGCAGGCTGGTTCTGATCGATTTTGGAGCCGTTAAAACGATTAGTAATACCGTTGCCGAAGCGGCGGGTGAAACCAGCTTAAGTATGCCAATTTATACCACTGGCTATGCCGCTAGTGAGCAATGCTTGGGGCGACCCCGCTTCAGCAGTGATTTATATTCTCTAGGAATGGTCGGCATTCAAGCCTTAACGGGTTGCCATCCAGCCCACCTGCCCCACGACTATGGAACGTCTGAGCTAATTTGGCAGGATCAGGCGATCGCCAGTGACGAACTCGCCGCCGTACTTGATAAAATGACGCGGTTTCACTTTATCGAGCGCTATCACTCTGCCAGTGAAGCACTACAAGCGCTACGGCAAGTGATTTCGACGGCTCCGACGCTGTTGACCACTTCTCCAGCAGAAATCTCTAATCCCACCAGCTTAATCAGTGAACCCGCTGTAGAGAGCGAAAATTCTAGTCAGATAACTCGGATGTTTATGACTTCCAACAAATCATCCCTCGCACGAATGGGGCTTGCGATTATTGGGACTTTGGCAGTTGCAATTTTAGTTCGCAGTTTATCTGATTCGCCTAACAATTTGCCGTGGCAAGTGAGCCGGACGGCACAATCACTAGACAATCTAGACCGCGATCGCATTAGCACGGGCAGCAAACAGCTTAATCGGTGGTCATCAAATCCCCAAAAGCAGCAAGGAATTGATCAAATCGCCGCAGGTAATTATGACAAAGCCATTACTGCATTAGAATCTGCTCGTGCAGAAAATCCTAGCGATCCTGAAACCCTGATTTACCTCAACAATGCCCGCATTGGCACCGACAAAGCCTATTTAATTGCAGCAGCCGTGCCGCTGAGCAATACACTGGATTCTGCTCAGGAGATTTTGCGGGGTGTAGCCGCTGCTCAAACTGAAATCAACCAGGCGGGAGGAATTAAAGGTGTGCCGCTGAAGGTGGCGATCGCAGATGACAGCAATCAGCCAGAGATTGCCCAACAGGTGGCGGAGACGTTGACAAAAGATCCCAACCTGTTGGGAGTCATTGGGCATGGCACTAGCGACACCAGTTTTACCGCTGCCCAGGTTTACCAAGATCAGCAACTGGTGATGATTGCGCCTGTGAGTTCAGCCATGAAGCTCGGAGAGATTGGCGACCACATTTTTCGGACGATGCCGACGGATCAGCAAACTGCGAAAGCTCTAAAAGACTACATGGTCAATGTTTTACGAAAACG
>JBBSCL010000218.1:0-5843 GCA_038250345.1 Leptolyngbyales cyanobacterium | reverse complement strand
TTGACCCATTTGATCCGCACCTATCAAGAACAGTGTGACCAAAACGCCACACTTCAGCATCTAGGGGAGGCAATTGAGCTTGATTTTTTGCTAACCGATCTGCCCCGGATTTTGACCTCAATGAAGTCGGGAGCCGATCGCATTCGTCAAATCGTTCTCTCGCTGCGAAACTTTGCCCGGTTGGATGAAGCCCAATGCAAGCTTGTGGATATTCACGAAGGACTGGAAAGCACGCTGTTATTTTTACGCAGCCAGTTTAGCAGCGAAATTCAGATCATGCAAAACTATGGACAGTTGCCGCTGGTGACCTGCTACCCACAGCAGTTGAATCAGGCAGTTATGAGCATTTTGCTGAATGCCGCAGAATCGCTTAAAGACTGGCAAGGAGCGCAGAAAATCATCGCGATCGCCACGGATTTTGTTTCTGCCACAGCCCTGCAACCTGCCAAAGTCCGCATCATTATTACCGACAATGGACGCGGCATTCCTCAAGTCATTCAATCTCAAATTTTCGATCCCTTTTTCACCACTAAAGACGTTGGGCAGGGCAGCGGCTTAGGACTGACAGTTAGCTATCAAACCATCGTCACCCAACATCAAGGACGGTTGCAGTGCGTTTCTGAAGTGGGCTTGGGTGCTGAATTTATGATTGAGATTCCTGTCCATCAGAGTCAACCTTAAACCTTGCAAGCGAGCTTGAAAGTGCGGAGTTGGGAGTGAGAAGTGCGGCTTCAACTTAACCACAGCATTACCCCGGACTGTAGACTACATGAGACGAGTTAGGAGTGATGTATGGTGATTGAGTGGTTAAAGGTTCAAGTGGCGGAAGAACGACGAGAAGCCTTTATTCAAAAAGACGAGGAAATTTGGACGGCGGCTTTAGCCAAGTATTCTGGCTTTTTAGGAAAAGAGGTTTGGATCAGTCCTCAAAGTTCTCAAGAAGTCATTTTAGTGATTCATTGGGAGACTCGTGAGGCGTGGAAGGCAATTCCGCAAGATTATTTGGATGCGACTGAGAAGCGGTTTCATCAAGCATTTGATCAGAACACCTACAAAATTATTGAAGCGACAGAATATAGTGTTCGCAAATTTATTCAGCCTCGTAGCAAGTAATCAATTTGTCCTGAAACGATTTAGCTATGGGAAGTTACTCACATTTCCAAACAAAATCGCAAAGTTTGTCGCCATTTTTGCAATAGGTGAGTAAAATTCAGGGTGCTTTTCGTGATTTAGACAATGCCGATTGTTAGACCGAAAAAATTAGGTCAGGACTTACGCAAATCAACCGAAATTTGCCCCTCAACCCCTAATTCTGGGGGAGCTAGAGATCAAAGTCCCCCAGAATTGGGGGATCTAGGGGGCGAGTGCGTAAGTCCTATAGGGGTTAGGTATCAGATGTCAGGTGTCAGAAATGCTGTCTGGCAGGTGGCGATCGCGGTCTGCATCCTAATGATCAGCCTTGCGATCGCGCTACCAGCCCAAGCAATGCCGAATTCGGGGCAATATTTGGCGCAGGCATCGGTAGAAGATTTGCAGCGCCATCAACAGCAATTGGATCAACAGCGATCGCAGCTTAACCAGGAGCGCACTCAAAACAAAATTCAGGAAAGCCTTGAACATGGAAAGCTGAAAGGGCTGCAAAAAAATATCACAGTCACCAAAAGCCAACTGCAAACCACTGAAACTCAGTTAAAAACTGCCATTCAAAAGCTGCAAGGATTGGAAGTGAAACTGGTTTCCGCTGAGCAAAGCTATCGCCAGAAGCGGTTTTCTACCATTGCTCGGCTGCAATTTTTGCAACGCCAAAAGCTCGATCGCGGCTGGGCGGTGTTGCTACAAAGCGAGAACTTGAATGAGTTTTTAGATCGACGTTCTCAGCTTAAGCGTTTGTATCAAAGCGATCGTAAACGGTTGGCTACTTTCAAAAGCGATGCCGATCGCCTAGAGCGTCAACGGGATGCAGTGGAGCGTAAAAAAAACGAAGTGGGTTTGCTGACTCAGGAGCTTTTGGCGCAAAAAGCAGATGCAGAAGGGCAAATTGGTTATCAAAAAACCTCGATTGCTCGGCTCAAAAGCGATCGCCGCGCCATGGAAGTTGCCCAATCGCAACTAGAGCAAGATTCCGGCACGATTAGTCTATTGATTCAGCGTTACGCCGCCCAAAATCGCAACAACATCGCCTTTCGCGGCACGGGGCAACTGATTCTGCCTTGTTTAGGAGAAGTCACAAGTGGTTTTGGCTGGCGGATGCATCCGGTTTTAGGCTACGAACGGTTTCATTCTGGATTAGACATCGGCGCAGACTATGGCACCACCATTCACGCTGCCGATCGCGGCACGGTCATTTTTGCGGGCTGGTACGGCGGCTACGGCAACGCGGTCATCATCGATCACGGCGGCAACATGACAACACTGTACGCTCACAGCAGTGAACTGTATGTGGTGGAAGGTCAAAATGTTCAGCGCGGACAAGCGATCGCTGCCGTGGGTTCCACCGGGCTTTCCACCGGACCTCACCTGCATTTTGAAGTCCGGCAAGAGGGCGAACCTACTGATCCCATGGCGTTTTTGTAAGGGTGTCAGGGGTTAGTAGTTAGTAGTTAGTAGTTAGTAGTTAGTAGTTAGTAGTTAGTAGGCGAGGAAGTCAGTATTAATGATTTTCCAGATTTCTTGTTGATAATTTAATGCTTCTAAATCGACAAGCCTGTTGCAAATGAGCGATTGAGATTGAAACAGAACCACTTGCTGCCGCACAGATTGCTGCTTCACGGGCGATCGCTTGAATTTCTCCCACGCTCAAAGAAAGTCGCGCTAACGCATTCCAGTCGATGTCATCCGCTAAGGGTGCTTGGGCTGGAAATGATTGTTTCCACAAGATTAAACGGCTGCGTTGATTGGGCTTGGGAAAGGTCAAAATCTGGGTCATTTGCTGCTGCCAGCTTGGTTTAATCAGTTCCTTTCGTGTGGCACTAAAAATGGTCAAGGAGATCGCCCGGTGTCGCGCAACCAAAAACGACTGTAGCTCCTCCGCCAGCACGGCATCTCTGCCCAACCAACAGTGAGCCGATTTCAACAGCAACACGGTCGGGGTCTTAGCCGTCAAGTCCGCAAGTAACTGACGCTGTTCAGCTAGGTTGAGGCAAGATAAATCGACCGCCATTAAAGGAATCTGCAACTGTTGAGCGATCGCCTGTGCTGCGGTGGTTTTTCCCGTCCCGCGATCACCCACAAACAGCGCTACGCCGCCCAAAGAATCTGTGGCACAAGTAGATTGAAAGCCCCACTGCTGATCTACTTGTTGAGCATACTGAATGCGATCGCCCAAATGTCGCAGGGTCGCCAGCAGTGGTTCCGGCAACACGAGCTTTGACCACAGCGATGATTCCAGCGCAGGAGTGATCTGCAAAACTGCTTTCGCATCTAGCTCAGATTTCAGATTCTCAGGTTCCCAAGTCGCTAAACTCAAAACAGGCAAAGGAGACTCAGCACTCAAAACAGCGGTACTGAGATCATCGGTTTTTTGGAGCCAGCGATCGAGCAACGTAACATCAGGCTGATCCGCTAGCAGGTATTCAACGATTTGATCAGCCAACTTGACCGAATGCTCCAAAAAGGACTCTGTGCTAGAGGTTGGCAATCTTAAAACGTCGCGCTGCACCAGCGTTGCATTCATTGCGAACGCCAGCCGCGCCGATCGCCATTCTCCATCATTGCGACACAACAGCCGCAGCAATAAATCAACCGTCGGCAAGCCCGATCCACTGGTTTGATTCGCCTCTTGCAAAAAGTTATAGAGTTTGCCGTAACGCCGACTCACCTCCGGCGCTAGCGCCATCAGCACCACGTTTTTCTCGAAAGGAGTCAGGCTCAACCGTTGGCACAGGGTCGGTAAACCTAGGGCGACCCCACCCTGCTGACTGACTCGAATTTTTGATTCCATCTGCTGCTGATAGCTCAGTCCACTGCCGCCCTTGCGGGGCATATCCGCAGGCGAATCCGCTGAAATCGTGCTTTCTAAACTAACAATGCCCTTCCACCAGTGGCTCGTCACCCGGTCGGAGTGCGATCGCGCTACGTGTTCAATCTCTTTCGTATCTTTTCGCTGCCGCGCCACCGCCGTTGCCAACACTCGATCCAGCCAACCCAACTCGGTTCGCAGATAGCACCAGTTATCAAAAAAAGGCTCAATATTCATAGGAAAGGTGAGAGGCGAATGGCGAAGGACAGTGAGATCAGGATCTCTGAAACCTGAAACCTATTTCAACAATCTAATAAACTCTAGCGGCAGTCCGTCGGTGTCGGCGATGAAGGCGACTTCGTAGACGCGATCGCCGATCATTTGCTGTTCCGGTTCTAGCAATATCTGAAGCGGTTGCAGTCGGGCTGGATCAGCCGTAGTGGCTTGCTTAAACTGATCTTGAAGCGCGTTGAGCCAGATGGAAAGATCGGGTGTGTGGTCGGTGAGGTCAAAGGAAAGATGATAGTACCCCACATAATGTTCATCGTGAAAGGCATCGGGGGCGGGTTTGGGCTGGGGGATTTGAATCAGTTCGATCCGTCCCCCCAACCCTTCCATCCAGCAGGCAAGTGTGTAACCTGTGGTAAATCGCTCATTTACGGCAAAACCGAGCATTTCGTAAAACGCGATCGCCTGATGAATATTTGCCGTCCGAATGGATGCGTGATGCATTCAAATCACTAATTTATTGCCAGAACTGATTTACTTCCGGGTGTAGTCATCTTGAAAGCGGATGATATCATCTTCTCCAAGATAATCGCCATTCTGTACCTCTATCACAACTAAAGGAATTACCCCAGGATTTTCTAACCGATGCACCTTGGTTTGAGGAACATAGGTTGATTGATTGATGCACAGTACGGTTTCTTGATTATCACAGGTGACTTTTGCCGTGCCAGACACCACAATCCAATGTTCACTTCGATGGTAGTGCATTTGTAAGCTAAGACGATGCCCCGGATTCACTTCAATTCGTTTAATTTTGTAGCCAACTCCTTCATCCAAAACAGTGAAGGAACCCCAAGGACGCGTATCCGTTACTCCAGTCATTTGAGCCAATGCCATTGCGGTCGCAACGGCTGCGGTTTCAGAAACGTTTTGTAGTACTGCCATAAGTGTTATAGGTGTAAATACATTGCAATCTTTCTTATTAAGCCCAAAATAAACGGCGATCGCACAGGGGCGAAGTATACACAACATAATTTGCAATTAATACTATTGGTGTGTCAATTAATAATTGATAGGTAAAGCAGTAAAGGCGTAAACCTGAAACCCGAAACCTGATATCTGATATCTGAAACCTGAAACCTAGGATCTGTTTATGCATGGAGTGATGAAGCTGCTGTTTATTCGTCATGCTCAATCGGTGGGCAACCAAGAAAAACGAATGCAAGGGCATGGAGAGTTTGAGCTATCGGAGGCGGGCAGGCAGCAGGCAGAAAAACTCGCTAGAAGATTATTAACAGAGGCATGGCACCCGTCACAGGTTTATACCAGTCCGTTGAGGCGAGCGGCACAGACGACCCAGATTTTGGTAGATTACTTTTTGACTGCGCCACTTCCGGCGGCGGTGAGCGATTTAATTGATGCGACGGCGATGTCTGGGGATGGCGGAGAAGGGATTAGCCACAAAATTCCAGTGCAGCTTGCGGATGAATTGAAGGAGTTTCAAAACGGCATTTTTGAGGGGTTAACCTGGGCGGAGGCAGTCAGCGAATATCCCGATCTCTGCCATAGGCTGGAGAGTTCACCAGACTGGATTTTGATTCCGGGGGCGGAGTCGCTGGAAGACGCACGATCGCGATCGCGACAATTCATTCAAACT
>JBBSCL010000217.1:0-5880 GCA_038250345.1 Leptolyngbyales cyanobacterium | reverse complement strand
GTCTGGTTGAATCGGGTCAAAGTACCCTGATTTGCGATCGCTTTCATGTTTTTTATGGTTTTTTTGAAATAAAAATTGAACGCGAACACAACCGTCAGTCTGACCAATTGCCTTAGAAGCATTCAGGTTTGACTTTCAAAACAGTTTGATTTAGTCTTTTTGCTTACCTAAATGTAAATATACTTGCATAAAAATATTCGGCAAATTGTGTCTTCACTGTTACTTTACAGTCTTGGGATAAAATTACGTAGGTCTAAAATGCATGGCATTACTTTAGTTATTTAGACTTGAAGAAAGTTTTTTCTGATGTTATGACAATCCTAAATCATTTGTGAAATAAACCCTGGCACAACGAGGGGCTTAAGCTCCTTGTCACTTTTGTAAATCACAGAGGTTTGTGTAGCTTTATGAAAATATATTTAAAGCGCCTGATGTTGCAGTAGCTATACGGAGTATTTTGGCGGAGATTGTGATGTGGGCTAAAAATCTGGGTATTCTGAGTGCAGCAATCAGAGATTATGGAAGCGTAGAGGTCGTCCTGTGAGTCAGACAATTCAACTTGATGTGGCTGGTGCTGGGAATGCTTTTGAACAGGGGTTGAAGTTAACCCAACAAGGGAATTATGCGGACGCGATCGCCTATTTTGAGCAAGCTATTCAGCTAAATCCTACCGATGCGGTGCTTCACTCCCATCTGGGCTGGGCAGCGTTTTCTCTGGGGCGCTATGACACCGCTATTCATGAGTATCAAGCCGCATTAGCATTGCAGCCAGATCTAGAGACTGCTCACCACAGCTTAGGATTAGCCTTCTATGCCACCCAACAATATGAATCTGCGATCGGGTACTTCCGCACCGCTTTAGAACGCCACCCCAACTTTGAAGATATCTGGTTTTGCCAGGGATATTGCCTTTATGCAACTCATCGATACGAAGGGGCAATTCAGCATTTCAATACCACGTTGACATTGCAACCCAGCTATTATGAAGCGCTCGTTTTTCGAGGAGATTCTCTGAAAGAATTAGGAGACTGGGAGGCTGCCCTTGCCAGCTATGGCAAAGCGTTGGAACTGCAAGATGATGATGGCGACTTGTGGTTTCGTTGGGCAAATGGGCAAAAACAGGCGGGGCATTCCCAAGACGCTCTTAACGGCTATCAAAAAGTAATCTCTTTTCAGCCAGAGCATTGGGAAGCTTGGTATGGGCAAGCCGGTTCCCAAATGAAACTGGGAGATTTTGAGGGAGCGATCGCCAGTTATGACCATGCTTTAAACCTCAAACCCGCTTCCTATGAAGCCTGGTTTAATCGGGGTGTAGCGCTGAAAAATTTAAATCGCCTAGAAGATTCCATCGCCAGCTACGATAAAGCACTGGAACTGCGACCCGATGACCACCGTGCCTGGAACAATCGGGGCGGTGTGATGGTTAGTCTTGGCAAGTTGCGCGACGCGATCGCCTGCTTTGACAAAGTCCTGGAAATCAACCCCAGCGACACTAAAGCTCAACAAAATCGAGCCGTATTAGTCAAACGTTTAGAAGCAAGCCAAGGATAGTGGCGAAGTGCGAAGTGCGAATGGCGAAAGATAAGGAGTAACCCGATGTGCGACTTTCCTCGACTACCTGCAAAGACTGCCCACTCTACGGGAAGCGAGCTACACCCTAGCCCTCTCCCCATGGCTGGGCAAATTAGTTGCACATCGCGTTTAATCCTCAAGCCTCACTCGTCATTCGTCATTCCAAAGCGGTTACGATTTTTTACGGGATGGGTTAAGCTGAATTGTCAGACAGGCTAGTCGTTTTAGCGTTTTATCTCAGAGTGATTGATGAATAGCCCCTTTCTCGAGCGTCTTTATCATCCAGATCGCCCCGTCTTAGTATTTGACGGAGCGATGGGAACTAATTTGCAGGTGCAAAACCTGACCGCAGAAGACTTTGGCGGAGCCGAGTATGAGGGCTGTAATGAATATTTGATACACACCAAGCCCGAAGCCGTCGCCCAAGTGCATCGCGACTTTTTGGCAGCGGGTGCCGATGTGATTGAAACCGACACGTTTGGCTCTGCCTCGATTGTATTAGTAGAATACGATTTGGCAGATCAAGCTTACACTCTCAGCAAGAAGGCGGCAGAACTAGCGAAAAGCGTAACGGCAGAGTTTTCTACGCCTGAAAAACCACGCTTTGTGGCAGGCTCGATCGGTCCCACAACCAAATTGCCAACTCTGGGGCACATCGATTTCGATACGATGAAAGCCTCGTTTAGAGAGCAAGCAGAAGGCTTGTGGGATGGCGGTGTCGATCTGTTTTTAGTGGAAACCTGTCAGGATGTGCTGCAAATTAAGGCGGCGCTGAACGGGATTGAAGAAGTATTTACTGCAAAGGGCGATCGCCGTCCGCTAATGGTTTCCGTCACCATGGAAGTGCAGGGGACTATGCTGGTCGGTTCCGATATTGCCGCCATGCTGTCCATTTTGGAACCCTTTCCGATCGATATTTTGGGGCTGAACTGCGCCACAGGACCCGATCGCATGGCAGACCACATCAAATATCTGTCGCAACATTCGCCGTTTGTGATCTCCTGCATTCCCAACGCAGGCATTCCTGAAAACGTTGGTGGTCACGCGCACTATAAGCTGACCCCGATGGAACTGCGAATGGCGTTGCTGCACTTCGTCGAAGATTTGGGCGTGCAAGTTATCGGTGGCTGCTGTGGCACTCGCCCCGAACATATTCATCAGCTTGCCGAACTCGCGAAGACACTCAAGCCCAAAGAGCGACCCATTCGCATTCCTCGTTGGGAGTTAAACGGCAGCGCGATTCAAGACGATCCTCGTCCTGCATTCAATTATCCACCTGCGGCTGCATCCATCTACTCAGCCCAGTCCTATGATCAAGATAATTCTTTCTTAATTATTGGCGAACGGCTGAATGCCAGTGGCTCGAAAAAGGTGCGAGAACTGCTGAATGCAGAAGATTGGGATGGGTTGGTTGCTGTGGCGCGATCGCAGGTGCGCGAAGGTGCCCATGTGCTGGATGTAAACGTAGATTATGTCGGGCGCAACGGTGAGAAGGATATGCGCGATTTGGTGTCTCGCCTGGTTACCGATGTCACTCTACCGTTGATGCTGGATTCCACTGAGTGGGAAAAAATGGAAGCCGGGTTGAAAGTGGCAGGCGGCAAATGCATCCTTAACTCGACTAATTATGAAGATGGCGAGGAGCGCTTTTTGAAGGTGCTGGAACTGGCAAAAGCCTATGGGGCAGGGGTGGTCGTTGGAACAATAGATGAAGATGGCATGGGGCGAACCGCTGAGAAGAAGTTTCAGATTGCTCAACGTGCCTATCGTCAGGCATTGGAATATGGCATTCCGGCTCACGAAATTTTCTTTGATACGCTGGCGCTGCCCATTTCCACCGGAATTGAAGAAGACCGCGCCAACGGCAAAGCCACGCTCGAATCGATTCGCTTGATCCGTGAAAATCTCCCCGGATGCCATATTTTGCTGGGCGTATCCAACATTTCTTTTGGATTAAGTCCGGCGGCACGAATTGTACTGAACTCAATATTTTTGCATGAGGCAGTGCAAGCAGGGATGGATGGGGCGATCGTCAGTGCGGCAAAAATCCTCCCCCTGGCAAAAATTGATCTGGAACATCAGGAAATTTGTCATCACTTAATCCATGATGAACGCAAGTTTGACGAGAATCAGGTCTGTATTTACGATCCGCTGACCATTTTGACGACACTATTTGAAGGGGTTTCGGCAAAAGAAGCCCGTTCCAAAGATGTGCTGGCGGATCTGCCGATCGAAGAACGCTTGAAGCGCCATATCATTGACGGTGAGCGGATTGGGCTAGAAGATGCGTTGGCGATCGCTCAGCAAACCTACAAACCTCTGGATATCATCAACATTTACTTGCTAGACGGCATGAAAGTTGTCGGCGAATTGTTTGGTTCTGGTCAGATGCAACTGCCCTTTGTGCTGCAATCGGCTGAAACCATGAAATCGGCGGTTGCGTATCTGGAACCCTTTATGGAAAAAGCTGAAGATGGCAAAGACACCGCCAAAGGGACTTTCCTGATTGCCACCGTTAAAGGCGATGTGCATGATATTGGCAAAAATTTGGTAGATATCATCCTCTCAAACAATGGCTACCGGGTGATCAACCTGGGCATTAAGCAGCCTGTAGACAAGATCATTGAAGCCTACGAGCAACATAACGCTGATTGCATTGCCATGAGCGGCTTGTTGGTAAAATCTACGGCTTTTATGAAAGAAAACCTGGAGGTCTTTAACCAGCGCGGCATTCAGGTGCCCGTGATTCTGGGCGGCGCGGCACTTACGCCCAAGTTCGTTTACGAAGACTGCCAAAATGCCTACGGCGGCAAAGTCATCTATGGCAAAGATGCCTTTTCTGACCTGCACTTTATGGAAAAGCTGATGCCTGCTAAAGCAGCGGGTGAATGGGAAGACAGTAAAGGATTTTTGGGTGAATTTGCCGAGGAGGAGAAAGCCAGACCCTCAGAAGAGCAACGGAAAATAGAGTCAGCCTCTCCAGATCCCAACCCCCAAACCCAAACCCCTACTGTTGAAGATACGGTCAGATCAGCAGCGATCGCCCCTGATATATCCCGCCCCACACCGCCGTTTTGGGACACCAAAATCCTCAATTCTGAAGACATTCCCTGGGACGAGATTTTTTGGCATCTAGATTTGCAAGCATTGATTGCCGGACAGTGGCAATTCCGCAAGCCGCGAGACCAGTCAAAGGAAGAATATGACCAGTTCTTACAAGAAACGGTTTATCCTATTTTGGAACGCTGGAAAACCCGAATTGTGGCAGAAAAGCTGCTGCAACCCCAAGTCATTTATGGCTATTTCCCTTGCTACTCCGAAGGCAACTCTGTTTATCTTTATGATCCGGATATCGCAGATGGCGGTGATGGCATCACGTCCCCTCTAGTCACTTGGAAGTTTCCGCGCCAAAAATCTCTGCGGCGCTACTGCATTGCCGACTTTTTTGCTGCCAAAGAATCCGGACAAATGGATGTCTTCCCAATGCAGGCAGTTACAGCAGGACACAGCGCTACAGAGTTCGCTCAAGCGCTATTCAAAGCGGATAGCTATACCGAGTACCTCTACTTTCACGGACTGTCGGTGCAGATTGCCGAAGCGCTTTCAGAATGGACTCATGCGCGGATTCGGCGCGAATTGGGATTTGGGGCGCAAGATCCTGACAATATCCGCGATATGTTGGCGCAACGCTATCAAGGATCGCGCTACAGCTTTGGCTATCCTGCTTGCCCAGAAATTGCCTACCAGTACGAGCAATTGGAACTGCTACGCACCGATCGCATGAGTATGTTCATGGATGAAAGCGAACAGCTATATCCTGAACAATCCACCACGGCGATCGTGGCATATCACCCAGCCGCAAAGTACTTTAGCGCTTAAGCGATTGAGTAGTGGGTTCTAGATCATTGCGTCTGATTGAGATTGATCCTCGAATGTGCGAAAGTAAGGAGCGATCTTCATAGTGAACTTTTGCAACTATCGGGTTATTTTCTGTATCATGATTGGTCTTTGGTAATCGCAGTTGTGTAAAAGGAAGCGTATGCGCAAGCACACTTTATGGGTCGCGGGTTCTGTTTTCATCGCCACATTGACTGTTTCTCCGGCTTTGGCACAAGGGCAGCGACTATTGGAAAATAGCCCAGCCAACGCGACGAACGCAATTAAAACCAATAGCCCCAACGAACCACTGACCCAACTACTGCGAGAAGGTCGGCGATTGGCAAACTCTGGTAACGTTGCAGGGGCGCTGGCGGCGTATCAGCAAGCGGCTAATTTGGACAAAGCGAACCCTAAAATTTTTGCGGGTAT
>JBBSCL010000216.1:0-5881 GCA_038250345.1 Leptolyngbyales cyanobacterium | reverse complement strand
GGGCAAACCGAACTATTAGCCGAACGAGCCGGAGTAACCCGTTTTGGGATGTTATTTGTGGCGCGATCGCCTCACACCGGCTGGACATTGCGAACCCTGCTGGCAACCACCCATATTCCCTTAAAGCAAGTTTCTGAAACCCTGACAGCGGATTTAATGACTCAGAAACTAGAACTGTTACTCAATTGTCTCCAACAAGATTTTGGCTTAGAAACTCCTCACATCGCGATCGCCGGACTCAACCCCCACAGCGGTGAACAGGGGCAATTAGGGCGGGAAGAACAAGATTGGCTGATCCCTTGGCTAAATCAAATGCGCGATCGCTTTCCCGCAATCTATTTAGAAGGACCCATTCCACCTGACACACTTTGGGTCAAACCCGGACAAGCTTGGTTTGGCACAGGCAGATCTACAGGAGAAAACGCTGGGGAAAACACACAAAACGCAACACACAAAACGCCAAATGTTGCTGATGCTTATCTCGCCTTGTATCACGATCAAGGATTAATTCCGGTTAAACTGATGGCGTTTGATCGGGCGGTCAACACTTCAATTGGGTTACCATTCATCCGAACTTCACCCGATCACGGCACTGCCTTTGATATTGCTGGAGAGGGAATTGCGGATGCAACCAGTATGAAAGCTGCGATCGCACTGGCTATAGAATTGAGCGATCGCCGTCACCAGTTGCTTATCTAACCTAAAAGCATAGAAAAGCTAGACCTTGTAAATCACAAGTGTGATTAGCCTCACATCACACAGAATATCTACCAATTACTCTAAGACTGGCAGTAATCCAGTTGTACAGCCATTGAAATAAAAACTTTAACCAGATGTTGGTCAAGGTTTAATGACTTTTGCAAGTTTTCTTAATATACTCAAAGAGGGATTGACGTAAAAATACAGTTATACGGTATATCAGGCTACAAATAAGAATTTTTCCTGCTCCCGAATAATCTTTTTACGCTATATAAAATTGAATTTTTATCTATTCGCTTAGTTCTTCAATAGCGCTACTTGTTGTTTTGATTTGCTACGAAGCTTGGAAGGGTGATTATGCTTCAATCAATTCAGTATTCCTTAACCGTAATTCAAGATGAGGCTCGCCAACTCGTTCAAGAAGGGCAGGTGAGCCGACATCAGCCTATTTATATCTTGTGTCAATACATTCCTGCTCGTGAATGGGCATGTATTGAATGTGAGTTAGAACGCTGCAATTTTTTGCTGAGAGATCGAATCGGTGACCTGATGGGTTACGAAGACTGGGAGAACGACTAAGCAGCTAGGCTGGCTTAGGTTGGTGTATAACTCTCTGGCTTTGATCGCAATCTAAAAGTGCAATCAAAGTATTCAAGGTTTGGCAAGCAAGTGACGCGCCAAATCCTGAATCTGAAGAACCTGTTTTGTTACTCTTGGTTCCTGAGCTTTTCGAGTTCTGCTCGAATGGTGGCGATTTGAGCAGTCAGTTCCTGTAGTTCAGTTTGGACACTAGGTGAAGTTGAGACAGGCGTAGTGACTGAACTTGATGAATAAGGATTTTGGGCGCGGCGTTGGCTCAAAACAGTGTCTACAAAGTCACGAGCATTTTGCTCGGTCGATTCTCCCTTGACTGCCCACTCTTCGGCAAGTTGGCTCCATTCTTGGCGAAGTTTTGATAGGTTCTCGTGCCGTTTTTGCGGATCTTGGACAACCTCAATTAGGGATGCCGTTGCACCTAGCGTGACGCGAAAACCATTTTGCAGTAGCTGAATCAACGTCTCAGAATTCATCAGTTGTGGTTCCTTAAGTATCAAGGGAATGGTTTCTAAATGCTGAGCGTAGGCTGTGTGCAGCGAACGATTTGTGAGAACGATCCGTACGGGAGTCGCTCTCCACTAAAAGCTTTCAGCAAAAACTATAAAAGTTCTAAAAGAAAAACTGCAACGATTCTACTGTAATCCAACTGATTTCTGATGGGTTGATAGCAATTTCACCCAGTCTGCTCTAAATATTGGTTCACGTCTTCTACCAGGCGGCTTAGCTCGGCTTCAGTTGTTAGACGAATGCGATCGTCTCTAAGCGTGATCAGCACTTTTGCAGCAAAGGGCGAAGACCAAATATTGGGGTTGCAAAAGATTTCTAGAAAAACGTCCCCAGTGTAGCGATACTCCATCGGTTTTTGAGGTTTTGGTTTGGTAGCAGACGAACCTTTTGTCGCAACCACTTTGAGGCTAGTCATGAGTGCGGCAATTTGGCTTTGCAGAGTTTGGGCGGCTTCAGGAGCGAACTGAAAAGAAACCGACCCTTCAACTAAATTAAGCGTTAATGGGGGAGTAGGCATTTGCCGGAAAACCGAATGATTGGCACTCTTATGGTATGGGGCAAAGGGGACAGCCGCGATCGCTCTTTTAATCAATTGACACTCTAACAAACCAGTGCGGCAATTAAAGGGCGGGCAATAGGAGAGAAAGGACAACAATTCAGACTCGCAAGTCAAAGTTAGGGTTTAGAGGCGATCGCCCTCATCGTAGGTGAATCATCTTGCTAGGATAAATAGGCAAAATTTTCCTGAGCGGTAGCTTTTACCTGAGTTTGGGTAAAGTATGGCGTTTTGAGAATATGGCATCTATGTCTAAGCATTATCGTTGGCAGTCTACCGCTGCGTGGTTGGTTCTTCCCCTAACATCTCTGGGGTCAATGTTGACACTTCCAGCACCTGCTGGCGCTCAATTTCAGGGTGGCGATTTGCAGGGGCACTGGTCGCAGCAATGCATGACCGCGCTTGCAGGTAAGAAAATTGCGGCTCCTGATTCAGATGGGTTGTTTCGCCCTAGTGCAGTCGTGTCACGAGCAGAATATGCGGCACTAGTGCAACGGGCGTTTCCAGGGATGAGCCAAACCCAAAGAGCGATCGCCTTTCGAGATGTGCGCCCCGATAATCCGAATGCCAAAGCGATTCAATACATTCAGCAAACCGGTTTTTGGCTAGGGGAAGGACGCGATCAATTTAGACCGGGTGATTTGATCACGCGATCGCAAGCCTTCGGTGGATTAGCAGCAGGATTACGCTACACTGCCAAGCAACCCGAATCCAAAAATCTGCGAGCCGCTTTTAAAGATGGCAGAATGGTGCCAGATTACACCAGAGCTTCTGTCGCCGCCGCGTTAGAAAATCGCCTGATTATCAATCAGCCCGACCCCAAACGGTTTAACCCAAATCAGCCCATTACCCGCGCTGAACTGGCTGCGGCACTGTGCCAAGCAATGCCGACCACGACCGCATTAGTGCCAACTCAGTGGATTGCCAGCGTGCGATTTTCCCCAGGAGCATCTACGCCAACGCCCAAACCACTGCCGCCCGTGGTCGTTAAACCGGGAACAGGCAATATTACTCCTGTGGGTTTTCCCGTTGTCATCGTGCCTGTAATTGGCAATCCCGGCACGAGCCGTCCGCCGCTGCCCACCCTGCCTCAGCCCAGTTTTCCTACTCAAGAAATTCGGGGAGTCTGGCTGACCAATATTGATAGTCAAGTATTATTCAACCCTCAACTGCTCCGCAGCGCCATTGAAGAATTGGGAACGCTCAAATTCAACACGGTCTACCCGGTTGTGTGGAACTGGGGCTACACGCTCTATCCCAGTCAAGTGATGCGGCAGGCTATCGGGGAGGCGATCGACCCGCGTGAACCCGGACTGCGAGGGCGCGATCCCTTAGCAGAAATGGTGCAGCTAGGACGGCAAAATAACATCGCTATCATGCCCTGGTTTGAGTTTGGCTTTATGGCTCCTGCTGATTCTGAACTGGTGAAACGCAATCCGCAATGGTTGACCCAGCGCAAAGATGGCTCAAAGGTGTGGAAAGAAGGCGAATACGATCGCGTGTGGCTCAACCCCTTTAAGCCTGAAGTGCAGCAGTTCATTTTGAATTTGGTAGACGAAATCGTTTCTAAATATGGCGTAGACGGCATCCAGTTTGATGATCACATGGGGCTGCCCTCCGAGTTTGGCTACGACGCTTACACCGTGGAACTTTATAAAAAAGAAAATCCTGGCAAAGAGCCGCCTGTGAATGCCAAAGATCCACAGTGGTTGCGTTGGCGGGCAAATAAACTTACCGAATTTATGGGGCGTGTGTTTGCCACCGTCAAAGCCCGAAAACCCTATGCCACTGTTTCTTTATCGCCCAATTCGCAAGCCTTTTCCTATGAAAACTATCTGCAAGATTGGGCAACCTGGCGGCGCTTGGGCTATGTAGAAGAAATTTTGCTGCAAGCCTATCGGACTGACCCAACTGGGTTTATCTCGGAGTTAGTGCAACCCGAAGTGCAAGAGGCGAAAAAGCAGATTCCAGTGGCGATCGGAATTTTAACCGGGCTGAAAAATAAGCCGATGCCGATGAGCATGATTGAGCAGAAAATTCAAATTGCCCGCGATCGCGGTTTTTCCGGCGTATCCTTCTTCTTCTATGAAACCATGTGGAACCTGAGCAACGAGCCGTTACAAGATCGCAAGTCCTCGTTTCAAATGTTGTTTACGCCACCCGTGACCCGCCCTAGCCTTGTGCGCGGTTGGGTTCCTCCAGTCTTGCCATAGCTTTGTAGCGATAACCTGCGTCGCGCGATTGGTTCAAAGCGGGATGTATAACCAATGTGTTCACCTATCGGTAGCCATTGGTAGTTGCGGAGGCGCAATTTTTTACGCCTCTAGGATTCAATCTCAATACCTTGCGATCGCTGTTGCAGAGTGGCTGTGTATTCCCGCTGCAACAGGAGCGCCAGCACAATTTGCTTGGCAACCCAATACAGCGCAGTCAATATACCAAAGCTAATTGTCATGAACATGAGTGGTCGCGGGTCTTGAAAGTTTTCGGCAAAGCTGATAATCACCCGATTGGGGCGAGTCAGCAAATCCCAACTATTGAATCGCTCGACGCGACCTAAAAAGATGCCGATCGCGCACAGCCCATGCAGCATCAGTTCTATCGGCAGTACTAATCGAGTCGCTCCATTGCGCTTGAGATAGTCGCCTAAGTTAATCAACGCCAGCACATAGGCACCAAATCCAATCACTTCAAATAAGACAAAACGGGGAATCGTGATCAGGGTATTAATCAGTAACGAGTCGCTCTGCTGAATTGCCGGGGTCAGGTGGATCAAATCGGTCAGCACGTAGGGCGCGTTGGGCAAAAAGGCAAGGAATCCCAGGCAGCCAAGCCACCACAATGGAGCGCGATCGCCCCTGCGGCGAAATAGCCACACGCTCAGCGCTAATGGAATCAGCGCTAGAAAAAGATTCCAGGTCATCCAGCGGCTAGAAAGCGGCAAAACATTCCATATGAGAGTCAGCCAAGTTGTTGCCATGAGTCGCGATCGCGTGAAGGTCACCTCGGTTTTAGCAAATTTTTGGTCTAATCTTAAAATCAGCCCAAAAATCATAAACAATAAGAATCGTATAATCCCTTTGTCAGTCAAGCTTAGGCGGTATAGTAAGCTTAGATTTCGCAATTTGGCAACATCACCGCTTCTAGAAGTGATGCTTCCGCGTTTATCCAAGTAGAGTTTTATCTTGATGAGTCGCTCCCCTTCCATTTTGGAAGATCTGTTAGTCGCCCTGCCCGACCTAAGACCCCAAATCTATTTCAAATCCTCTCTCACGGCGTTGTCTCATGCCATGGAGGATCAGGTTTTGGCAGGGGTGGATCAGCCTGTGGTGATTGCCAGCTTTCAGCGCGAACGGTTTTATCGCCAGGAAGCGCACCGCGATATAAGAATTGCCGATCGCACCGATCAGGTCTATGTGCTGGCGGCACCCGAAACTGATTTTGCCAATCGCTTTGATCGCTATGAAACGATCGCCTTTGATGCAACCGATGCCCTTGCCAAAGAATGGCATTTAGTTGTAG
>JBBSCL010000215.1:0-5903 GCA_038250345.1 Leptolyngbyales cyanobacterium | reverse complement strand
TAGAACTTATTCGCTTGTTGTGCCAAAAAGAGCGCTACCAGTTGATGTTGTTTGATCGGGAAGAACCCCATTGGTGTTCCTACAGCATTTCCATTAAAATCACGCCTGACCGTAGATTGCAGTTACAGCAGTGGGCGATCGCGGGTCAGTCTCAAGTTACAGTAGGGTCTCCCCAGGATAGTAAAAGGCTATTAGAAAAAGAATTCCAACGATTGCAGCCCATGATTGAACAGCAACTTAAAGGCAGAAAGCCTTAAGGGTTATGCTTATGTTGGTTGCTTTACTTCTAGATTGGGCTGGATGGTATTCACTTGCAGCATCAATTGCTTTTTAGCTTTTAAACTTCAATACGCAGTGCCTTGCACAACAACGTGGTTAACAATCTATGTTTTCATGAGATGCTTTAGCGATCGCTGAACGCAGTGTTACAGCAGGTGTCACGTGTCAGGTTCTAAAGGTAAAGAGGTTTGTGTGTCTAGGTTTACGCCCTATTGCTTGTCCTAACCATTCGAGGTACTGCTATATTTGTCCTTGACCATTTTCATCGTTATGCAAAACACGGCTGAGTTTTATTGTGCCTATTGTGGTGAACCCAACACAACCTTTGTTGATCTCAGCGGAGGAATGCAGCAGGCTTACATTGAAGATTGTCAGGTATGCTGCCGTCCAAATCATCTTTTCGTCCGCATTGATGAGGAAACTCTCGATATTGAAATTGACTCCGAATACAATGGTTAAGCTTAGCTCGGCAGATTAACACGTCCCTTTAAACTGTGAATGCCTCGTAAGATTACGAGGCATCAACGTATTCACAGGATTCGTATTCACAGGATTCAGATGCAAACAAAGTGACTAGCAAAAGTTAATTCAAGCCAATGTAGCTAGCTTCAACTTCTAGTTGACGAAGCAAGTTTTCATCTCCACTAGCTCTGGCAACTTCTAGACGGCGCTGCAAGTTTTTGTGCAGGGTAACGCGATGAGCTTCTGCTGCTTTTGTTGCCTTTTCCTGACGTTTTTTGTTCAACATGGACATTCTCTTTTAACCATTCATGAGTATTTCTTAATTATAGTATTAGGAAAGCTGAACGGTAGTCTTTGTTACCAAAATTTCATGATCTCCGTAAATGATGGGTCAATTATCACGTTGTTAAGCGACTTTGGGCTGAGCGATTCCTATGTAAGTGTGATGAAAGGAGCGATCGCGCAGATCAACCCAACGATAATGCTGATCGATATTACTCATCAGATTCCACCCCAAGATATTGGCTCAGGCAGATTTGCTCTGATGACAGCCTTTCCCTATTTTCCATTAGGAACCGTTCATGTAGCGGTCGTTGATCCCGGCGTGGGCGGCAAACGTCGCGCTGTGGGAATCGCCATTAGCACTCCGTTTGGGGAGCCGATGGGATTTTTGGTCGGTCCTGACAATGGTATTTTTAGCGGCGTGTTAGATCAATTTTCAGCCTATACCGCCGTCGAATTAACCAATGCTGAGTTTTGGCGCACGGATGAACCCAGCAGCACTTTTCATGGACGAGATATTTTTGCTCCAGTAGGCGCACATCTTGCCAGTGGTGTACCGTTGGCGGAACTGGGTGCCGCGATCGCTCCCGAAAGCCTGGTGCAGTTTTCGTTGCCGCCCTGTTTTCAAGTAGAAAACACGATTCATGGCTGCATCCAAGCCATTGATCACTTTGGCAACCTGATTACCAACATCCCCGGCGCTACCTTATTTCAGCCCTGGTCGGTGATTATTGGCACCACAAATATCCTCGCCGCTTTCACCTACAGCGATCGCCTAGCCGGAGAACTCATCAGCCTCATCGGTAGTCACGGTTGGTTAGAAATCGCCATCAACAGCGGCAGCGCTCAAACTCTGCTGAACTTAAAAATCGGAGATCCCATAAAAGTGAAGTTAGATAAAATTGAGTCAAGTATGAAGTGCGAATGACGAATTCCGAAGGTCAGGTGTCAGGTGAAATTATTAGCTAGCTGTCTCTTCACTCGCCACTCGCCATTCAATCCCTAAACCCTAACTCCTAGCCCCTAATGCTTATGCTTTCTTCTACCGATCCCGTTGTTTATCAAGGACAGTTTGGTAATTTCACTATCTTAGAGAGCGATCGCCGGGAGGTGGTTCTCTATCGGGGTGGGCTGATGCTGGCGGCAGTGTGTTTTGCGATCGCGACCGGGCTAGTCCTTTGGCAAGGCAATAATTTCACCAGTTTGCATTGGGTGAGTGGGTTATATTCGATTTTTTGCCTTGGGTTGGGTGTTAGCTTGTGGATGATTCATATTTATCTCAAACCTCTACATCAAGCGCTACAGGCATTTTGGCTGGTGGGTGTGGTGGCATCTGTGGCGATCGCCCACGGCAGTTCAGAACCTTTTGCGCTCACTGTTTATAATTATCCGCTGACTATTTTGGGCGTAGGATTTATTTTTGCGGCGCTCACAGGGATTTTCTTCAAAGAAGCAGCCTGCTTTAACCGATTAGAAGCCAAAGTGTTAACGCCGCTAGTGCCCCTTTTGCTGTTGGGTCATTTGCTTAGTTGGCTGTCGCCTGCGGTTGAGCAAGGCTTATTGGTTGTTTGGGCGATCTTGTTCAGCATATTTGCCTTCCGCAAGGTGATTCAACCAATCCCGCCGGATATTGGCGATAAAAGCGTGTTTGCTTATCTCAAGTCAGGCGCTCAAAAGCAATTGTAGACGCAATCAAAAATGGCGATTGGATCGAAAGGCATTGTGCCACAGTTTGACAGTGCTTCAGATTTTTCTGAGGGATTGGCTTTAGTCAGTCTTGGAAACAAGTATGGATATATTAATAAGACCGGAAAAATAGTGATTAAAGCGACCGAAGACATGAGTGCCCTGGCTCCTTTTTCTCAAGGATTGGCGATCGTGCGAGTTGGCTCCGTTTACGGTTGCTTAAATACTAAAGGGGAACTGCTTAAAAATGTTTACTTTGACAAAATTTCTAACTTTTCAGAAGGTTTGGCAGCGGTGCAAATCGGAAGTAAATACGGTTATATTAACAAGTCTGGTCAAGTGGTGATTGCGCCTCAATTTGCCTTAGTCGATCGCTTTTCTGAAAAATTGGCGGCTGTTAAAATAAGTGATAAATATGGCTATATTGATCCAACTGGAACGATTGCGATCGCGCCTCAATATGAAGATGCTTGGAAGTTTTCTGAAGGACTTGCGCCAGTGCGAGTTGGGAAGCGATGGGGCTATTTAGGCAAGTCTAAAGCGATTAATATCCAATCCATTTATGATGGTGCATTTGAATTTTCTGAGTCTTTGGCAAGAGTGCGAATGGGCGATCGCTGGGGATACATCAATCATCAAGGCGCTCCAGTCATTTCGCTTCAATTTGACTTTGCCTCTGATTTTTCACAAGGCTTAGCAGCCGTTCAAATTAAGCAAAAGTGGGGCTACATTAATTCCACAGGAAAGGTTGTCATCGCCCCAAAATTTGAGATTGCCACCAACTTTTCACAAAGCTTAGCAGCTACTCAACTTGATGGTAAATGGGGTTATATCAACCCTGTTGGCACCTTGGTTGTGAACCCTAAATTTGATAATGCGGGTCTTTTTGTCGAAGGATTAGCACGGGTTCAAGTGGGTGGCAAGTGGGGCTACATTAGCCGAGCAAATGTACCTAGAGGCTAGATAAGCTTGAAGCCCTTCTTCTAAAGCAGGAGAGGAATTTTGGATGAGGATTATAAAGGTGAAATGTACTCTAGAGCGATCGTTAAGCACGATAAGCTATTTGTCACGGTTTAATGTTTCCTTCTGCTCTGCTCGATTTTCCAACCGCCAAAACCAAGCCATTAATGCAACCACTCCCACCTGCACTGCCAGATTCAACCCGGTGTTTTCCACTCCTCGACCTGCAAGTAGTTGAATCACAAAAATGAATCCACCGATCGCACCAGAAGCCGCACAGGAAGCATAAAAAAATCTCCGCAATCCTCGATAGGGCGCAGCCGCTTCTGCTCGTAAATGGGCATATTTTTCTGGGTCGGTCTGCTGCAAATTTTTTGCTGAGACTGGTTTGGGCTGCTGAGATTTCATTGCTTCATTGGCTGAATTATCTGCCATATTCATCTACTTATGGGGTTTATGACTCATCGTGACACAGAAAAGAACAGCACTTCAACTCTTCGGTAGTGAACTACGATTTTTGCAGCTTATAGTATTGAGATAAGTGCGATGCTAAAAAGCACCAGTTTTGGTTGCGGCGAGCGATCGCATTTGTTGGGAAATGCAATGTCTCTAGGAAATTTAGTATGAGCTTAATCGGAAACATTATTTGGCTAATTTTTGGTGGATTTATGAGTGGTATTGGCTACATCATCGGTGGAATAGGAATTTGCGCCACCATCATAGGCATACCCTTTGGCATCAAAGCCATTAACCTGGGAATTGCAACTTTCACCCCGTTTGGCAAAGAAGTTGTTGTAAAACCACAAGCTGATAGCCTTTTGGCAACCTTGTTCAACCTAATTTGGATTGTCCTGTTTGGGTGGGGCATTGCTCTATCTCACCTAATTTGGGGCATGATTCTCGCCATAACCATTGTTGGATTACCATTTGCTAAACAACACTTCAAACTTATGATTCTGGCGCTTCTGCCTTTTGGTCGAGATTTTGCTTAAATCCTTAACCCTCTTTAAAAGGGGTGCCTTTTTTTGAACATTTGAAAATGTTTTAGCATTCCCAAGGTGAAGAACTTGGAGCATATTTTAGCTATCTTTCGATGATTAGGTTTGGTGTCATTAGCGACAACGATCTATGTTAGAAGGGCGGGAAGCGTAGCAGTAAATAACCTTAACTCAGCAAGCCTGTTATAATCAGTGAGCATTTGCCGATGTGGCTCAGGGGTAGAGCACTCGATTCGTAATCGAGCGGTCGTGGGTTCAAATCCCACCATCGGCTTTTAGAGAACAACAATAAACCCTCCTGAAACAGGTGCGACTAGAGCCTTAAGTTCCATAAATGCTGTGTTTTTGTGAGCTGACAGCACATAAGCCAACACTCTGCTTGAGTCTTACTCATTTCCACACTTCTAAAACACAACCCAATTATTGTTCCTATGAGTCGAGCGACACTGCGAAAAATGTACCGATGAGGTAGGTTTTGAAGCAGTGCTTTTTTGCTAAGAGGTTTGAGTCATGAAAGTTGCCGTTTTTAGCACCAAATCCTACGATCGCCAATTTCTGACCGATGCTAGCGTTGACAATGGGCATGAACTGATCTTTCATGAAACCCCTTTGAACCCTGCAACCGCTGCGCTTGCGGCTGGATGTGCGGCAGTCTGCATTTTTGTAAATGACGCAGCCACCGCCGACACCTTAAAAATTTTGGCAGCGGGTGGCACTCAATTAATTGCACTGCGCTGCACCGGATACAACAATGTAGATTTAAAGGCTGCGGCTGAATTGGGTATCAAAGTGGTGCGAGTGACGGTCTACTCGCCCTACTCTGTGGCAGAACACGCTGTGGCGCTGCTGCAATGCCTAAATCGCAAAATCCATCGGGCTTATAACCGTACCCGTGACAACAATTTCACCCTGGATGGGTTGATGGGTGTAGATTTACACGATCGCACTGTAGGCATTATTGGCACCGGAAAAATTGGGCAGATTTTTGCCAAAATTATGGGTCAGGGTTTTGGCTGCAAGCTGCTCGGCTATGATCTATATCCCAATCCAAAGTTTGAGAGTGAACTGGGCGGCAAATATGTCACCCTGCCAGAGTTATTTAGCCAGTCGGATGTGATTTCGCTTCACTGCCCGCTCACACCCGAAAACCATTATCTGATCAACGAATCCGCGATCGCCCAAATGAAGCCCGGTGTCATGATCATCAACACCAGTCGGGGCGGTTTGGTGGAGACG
>JBBSCL010000214.1:0-5914 GCA_038250345.1 Leptolyngbyales cyanobacterium | reverse complement strand
GAAAGAACCAGAGGTGTTCCTGAAAACCGTCACCGTGCAGTTAAATCATCCTTTTGATGAAACCCTCGTCAAAAATCGCAGTAGCAAGGAACCTTTTTGACCCGAAAAGTTTCTTTGCTAGGTATCACCTTAAAAGGGGCAACATCCGGATCTTTTTAGAGTGAAAATTGGAGGATGCGATCGCACAACGTCATCATTTTTCGCTTCATGATAGAAGGGCGATCTCGCTTCGTGTGCTACATTTAAGCCCATGAGATTTGAGTGGGATGAACGTAAAACCCAAAGCAACTTTGCAAAGCATGGTTTTGACTTCACTGATGCTTTTCGTGTCTTCAACCTCCCAATAGTTGTGGAGCTAGACGAGTGTGAGGATTATTCAGAAGATCGATATATTGGTATTGGTTTGCTTGACGGGCGAGTTGTAGTCGTTGTCTACACTGAGCCTGATGAGGAAACAGTTCGTATTATTTCATTGCGAAAGGCACTGTCTTATGAACGCAGACGCTACGAACAATATCTCAAGAACCGATTGGGCTAGAATCGACGCAATGAGCGATGAGGATATCGACACTTCTGATATTCCGCCGCTGTCAGAAGAATTTTTCGCTAGGGCACAATTGCGAATGCCCAAGTCGGCTGTACCCATAACAGTTCAGGTAGATCCAGACACCTTTGCTTGGTTCCAAGCTCAAGGCGAAACTGCTGAACGGCAGATGTCTGTAGCATTGAAAATCTATGCAGACGCACACAAAGCCTATCCAGCATCCGAAGCAAAGTCAGCCTAGCGATTCCCCTTTGGAAGTCCTTTGGATAGCTTCGCTAACGTGGAACAAATCGCGATTCTATTCGCCCAACAGCCACTTCCAAAACTCTGTAGACATCACCTAATTCGAGATGCCATACAGAAAACTTCTGCCCATCTATCCAAATTGGAGTGTTATGCGGAAGCCATCCGTCTATCACCTAATTTGAGATGATATAAGAAAATTTTCGTCTAATAACAAGTTACACGGCTCCGGTTATTGGCAAAGACGTTTTTTGAAAGGTGTCTATTCGCTGACTACATAAACTTTAAATTAATTTCATTGAAACTTTAGCTGTACTTGGCTACGCCCAGACATAGATAAAAAAATTGCTACGCTATGCATAGCGTTTTAAGTAAAAAAAAGAGTTTCACTATGTGCTGTCTGTGGCTCACCAGAGCAAGCCTTAGTAATGTGATGGACGAGGAGGATTTATATTTCTTTCAATCACCTACCGGATACTTCACATGAAAAAACGCCGCCACTTTTCTCATATACAGAAGCTTGCAATTCTCAAGAGATCTGGATATCACTGCGAGATCTGTAATGTTTCTCTGACACCTGAAAATTTTCATGCCGATCATAAAATCCCATACTCATTGGGTGGCGAAACGGCAGTTTATAACGGGCAAGCTCTATGTGCAACTTGTAATCTTAAAAAAGGAAATCGGCTCGAATGAATGCACCTTTTTATTTTCATCAATATAGTTCAACTGTTATCCGTCGCCTCTATGATGGCAAGACAAAGCTTTATCCCCACCAACAGGCAGCTTTGTTAAAGCTTTTTGAGATGGGAGTCAACGGGGAAATATCACCAGAAAATCGTCAGGCAGATAGCGGTGCTGCATTTTTTCTCCTTGGGGTAGGGTGCGGTAAAACTGTAGTTTTGCAAGCAGCACCTTATGTACTTGGTCGATTTATGCAAGGTAAGCAAGTAATTTTTCTCTCCCATAATTGCACTCTTCGTCAAAGAGTTATGGACGATTTTCCCAGTCAAAAACTTCCACAGGGTAGGGTTGAACCACTTTTAAGAGAATGGGAGCTTTACAAAAGAGGCTTACTCGATGAACCAACTCCACCACCAAAGGTTTTAGAGCTAAAGGCTGAGAATTATTCTGATGTGAGCTTTTTGCTAGACAAAGTAGATATCCTAGTTTCAAATTGGCAGTTTCTAAAGAACTTAGTTAGCAGAGGAGATATTGATCCGAAAAATATAGGTTTAATAGTTGTTGATGAGGCACATCACAGTGCAGCATCTAGTTATCGAAGTATTTTCAATTATTTTAAACATGCCAGCTTAGTTTTTCTCACGGGAACTCGTCACAGAGGTGATCGCGAGGATTTGCCATACGTTCGGTACGTGGTCGAGCAATGTGAGGAATTGAATGGACAAACCGTCCTTAAAAAATCACCTAGAACAGATTTTGAGTTTACAATTCAGGATGCTTGGAAGCTGAAAACTCCAATTATTAAACGTATTACTTTCTCACCTGCAAAATCGGAAGGCTTTAAAGTCGAAGAGGATGGAAAAGAAATTCAGTATACTGCTGAGAAGTTTTATGAAAAAGCAGAAAAAGAGCGTTCTTGGTTTCAGGAATGTATTTTGGCAGACTCATTCTGTCAACCCGTTTTAGATCGTGCCGTTGAAGTTTTGGAACTTAAACGCAAAGGTGGAGAGCCACACCGGATGATCATTAGGGCACTCAATATCAAACATGCTCATCGTTTACGCGAACTTTGCGAGAACTACCCAATACTGAATGGAAAAGTAGGCTTAGTTCATTCGGCAAATGATGAATATGATCCAGAAGGTAGACCAAGTGAGATCTTTAACAAGTTTTCCAATGATGAATATCTTGCCCTAATTCACGTCTCAATGGTGGGAGAAGGTTTTAATGTTCCTTACGCTTCTGTATCTGTTCCCCTATGTATAATGCGCTCTACACAAAAGGCAGAACAAGAGTTCGGGCGAATTATCCGTAAAGTAAACGGCACTTATCCAAAAGCTAACGATTGGGGAGATCTTCAGTCCGATAATTCGGCGGTTGTTGTTACCCATGAAGCACTTGGAATTTGTGAGCTTTTTGAACAATTTATTCGGGGAGAAGAGCAAATCGTCATTGAGGATGAGCTTGCTAATGAAGCAGAAGTGATTCGGAGTAGAACCCTACAAGATGACTACCAAGCAGGCGATACGGTTTTGTGTTTAAGCAATACTGATGGCTTATCAGACGGTGATGAGATACTTGTTCGCGTTCGTGATAGTAAAGGTGAAGAGCAGACGCTTGTGTTTAACGTCGAGAAAGTTATAGATGCAGAAAATTTAGAAGTTTTTCCTTTGTTGGTGGATGTTCCACAAGGCTCATCGGCTCGTAAGTCCGCAAGTCGAGAGGAAAATGACTCTGAATTCATTGGACATCTTGGTTTACGTTGGTATCTAAGAGTAAACGGCAAGGATGTCAGTGTCGAAGAGTACCGTAGACAGAAAGCTTTAGAGCAAAGAGATTTAACACGTAATGAAGAAGGTGAAATAATTACGCTTCGAGGTCAAAGGATTCAGGATTTAGATCCGGTCATTCGTAAGATGGTTCTTGATCTTCTTACTCAAGATGAAGAGAAGGTCGATATTCCTTTTCAAAATGTTGAGATTTCTGCACTTCCAGGACAGTCGAAGAGAGGATTACAAGAGTATCACCGCAGGAGAATTCTGAAGGCAATTATAGACGTTTCAAGCTTGGCTTTAGATGGAAGGAGAGGCAAAGATTTAATTGATAATCCTCTAGACTCTCTCAAAGAATACACTAGCAGGGCAGCATCCAATAACGAAACGCTTCTGCATGAGTCTATTTTTAGATGTGTAAAACGTAAGACAGGCAATAAAAAGTGGTCAGAGCATAAAGTCGAAGAAGAATTTGAAGCTGCTGTACAAATTGCGCTTGAAAAAATAGAGGAGGTGAGAGAAGAACTAAAAGCTCGGCGGAGAAGCAAAGGTTTCTGAAGTAAAGTCTGCTGTGGGAGCGCCGTATAAACAACCGTGTTGTAGCGGACGGAGCAAAGATGAGCTAATCGTCATTCATTTTTCTAAGCTGATCCTCTCGCAGCATGGGTTTCAAGCTCGGTTTTATGCAACTTAAATGCTGATCAGCTTAGTAAGCGATGATGCAAAGATGAACTGCCGCCGCTCAATTTTACCGTTTGGTTGAGAGTTGGTAGGGCGATCGCTCTTCGCTATCAATCTTACAACATCGGCAACTTGGGCGATCGCGGGGCAAGTTAGGCTAAATGTTGACGGAGGCGATCGCGCTCTAAACGTCTGGTAGATTTAATCGCAAGTAATGACCTTTAATCAGACAGATGAAATTTCTCCACAGGTCAAACCCTTTCTAGAGCAGTTTGAAACGCTACAGCAGCAAATCGATCAGGAACGGAATCAACACAGTGCAAGTTCTCGCGGAGGACGATCGCTCAGTTCCAACAGTCGAGCCGCATTTGAAGCTTACAATGAAGCGATCGCCCAATTGGAATCTGAGAAGCAAACGATTTGGCAAGCGATCCGTAAACATGACCCTGTGCTAGCAGGTCAAATTCAGGTTGAAGCCCTCTCCTTCGAGCAAATCTAAAACCTGATTGATCAACCAACGACTGCTATTCTCAGCCTCTTTACAACCAGCACCGACACTTACATTTTTGTGGTTCGGCACAACCAACTCACCCTGCATACCTGCCCAGAGCAGGGATTAGAAACCTTCCAAAACTGGATTGTTGAGAACTGGCCAAAGCCTTATGTGGGGGATACTGACCAATGGAAAAGCCAACTACCAATCGTCCTAGAAAACCTAGCTCAAGGCTTGCAAATTAGAGAACTCATTGAGGAGAATCTTCAGGATATTGAGGAGTTGATTATCGTTCCGCATCTCTTTTTACATCAGATTCCGTTTGCCGCGTTGCCGATTGATGACGGGGAGTATTTGAGCGATCGCTTCCTCATCCGCTACATCCCCAGTTGCCAGATCTTGCAGTTTTGCCAGAATCGCCCTACCGTTCCAGAACCCTTGATTTATGGAATAGTCGAAAATGCAACCGATGATTTACCTTGCGCTGGTTTTGAAGGTGCCCAACTTTCCGAACTGTTCGGAATTTCAGATGAAAATCGGCTCAAAGGCAGCCAGCAGGCAACCGTAGAAAACTTCCGACAATTGGCGAAAGCAGTCAATATGCTGCACTGTAGCCACCACGCTACATCCCGGTTAGATGATCCACTCCACTCCACTCAGAACTGCTGCTGGCAAATGGTTCGATCACGCTGGGTCAACTGCTGACTCCTGGATGGAGACTGCCCCAACTCTCAGATGTATTTCTCCCCTGTTGTGAAACCCATTTGGGCGTACCCACACCCACAGATGACATCCTGACCTTAGCAACAGGTTTTCTTTGTGCGGGAGCACGGAGCATAGTCAGTACGCTGTGGCTAGTTGATGATTTAGCAACCGCCTTGTTTGCAATCTTCTACTATGAACAGCGACAACAAGGATGCGATCGCCCTACGGCTCTTCAAAATGCTCAAAATTGGCTTCGATATCTTAACAACGAATCTTTGAAAGGTTTGTTCAATCAGGCAGATGCAAAGAGACAGCAACTCAGGCAAGATCGCGATCTTCATCCTGTTGATTCTGCAACTTATCAAGCCTTGAATGGTGAGTACGAGAGCTATGCCAATGTAGCGCTCCAACTTTACCAACTCAAAAACTCCAACAAAGAATTTCCGTTCTCCCATCCCTTTTACTGGGCAGGATTTATTTGCCAGGGGCTACGCTAGGCTTTAGCTTCTTACCTGAACTGGCATCACGAGATAGGTCATCTTCAAGCCGCCGAGGGGGGTCAGGATGGCGGGGCTGGTGGGGGTGTTGAACTGAAGCTGGATTTCAGTGGTGTTGAGGGCTTTTAAGCCGTCGAGCAGGTATTTAACATTAAAGGCGATCGCCATATCTTCTCCGGTGATTTGAGCCGGAATAGTTTCTTCACCGCTGCCCACATCGGGCGCATCCACCGACAGCGACATTGCCTGATTCGTGCCATCCACACTCAGCTTAACGATGTTGTTCTTTTGGTCT
>JBBSCL010000213.1:0-5958 GCA_038250345.1 Leptolyngbyales cyanobacterium | reverse complement strand
TCGCCTTCTACAAAAAAGCTAAGCAGCGGTTCGATGAAGATGAAGCCTTTCGCGACACCGCTCGGCAAGAAGTGGTGCGGCTGCAATCGGGCGCAGAAGACACGTTGAAAGCATGGAACTTGCTCTGCGACCAGTCTCGCCGCGAATTTCAAATAATTTACGACTTGCTAGATGTAATGGTGACTGAGCGGGGGGAATCGTTTTATAACTCACTGTTGTCAGAGGTTGCGGCGGATCTAAAAAAACTCGGCTTGCTGGTCACTGATCAAGGCGCAAAATGTGTCTTTTTAGAAGGCTTTTCCAATAAGGAGGGCGAACCCATGCCGCTAATTGTGCAAAAGTCTGATGGCGGATATAACTATGCCACAACCGATTTAGCCGCTATTCGCTACCGCATTCAGCAAGATCAGGCAGAGCGGATTTTGTACTTGACTGATATTGGACAGTCCAACCATTTTGCCCAGGTGTTCCAGGTGGCACGACGAGCCGGATGGCTACCCGATATAGTGAAAGTGGAGCATGTGCCGTTTGGCTTGGTGCTGGGAGATGATGGCAAAAAACTGAAGACGCGATCGGGTGAAACAGTCCGGCTGCGAGAGTTGCTCAATGAAGCCGTGAACCGCGCTCGAACTGATTTAGAAACTCGTATTCAAGCAGAAGAACGACAAGAAACTGAGGACTTTATCGCCCACGTTTCCCAGGTAGTGGGAATTGGCGCAGTCAAATATGCTGACTTGAGCCAAAACCGCACGGGCAATTACATTTTTAGTTTTGACAAAATGCTGGCGCTCAACGGCAACACGGCTCCCTATATGCTCTATGCCTATGTCCGCATCCAAGGCATTACCCGTAAGGGGCAGATTGATTTTTCACAGCTAGGAACTAATCGCAAGATTCAACTACAAGATGAAACTGAGTTTGCTTTGGCAAAGCATTTGCTTCAGCTTGATGAAATCATTGCCCAAGTAGGTCAAGAGTTATTTCCTAATCGGCTGTGTCAGTACTTATTTGAACTGAGCCAAAAATTCAATCAGTTTTACGATCGCTGCCCCGTTTTGCAAGCCGCAGAGCCACTCCGCACTTCTCGCCTAGCCCTCTGCAACCTCACAGCTAACACTCTCAAATTAGGACTCTCGCTCTTGGGCATTCCTGTTTTAGAAAGAATGTAGCCCCAAAAAATTAAAGAGATAAAGTTCCAAAGGAACTCAACCTCTTTAAAATTCAAAACTTTCTGAAGTTAGGTAAATAGCTTACTTGCCAATCCGGGGAGGTTCCCGAAAGGCGATCGCAAAAAACAAAACCCCAATTGCTAAAGTCAAAACCAGAATATACGCAACCGCTTCCATAATCTAATCTCCCAAAATTAGCCCGATTACACTCTATCTGAAAAAAAGGGAATGGCGACTTAGCTCCGTAAATCTGCCACTCCCCATTCATTAAAAGGATTTGCCTAGATAGCTTCTTTCCGACGGGTGGATTTATCACCCAATTTCTGATAGAAACCCCACTCGACTTGTTCTTCAGACAGTTCTGGATCGATCCCAGCAAACACATCCCGGAACAGAGTTCGGGTGCCATGCCAGATATGACCAAAGAAGAACAGCAGCGCAAAAACCGCATGTCCAAAGGTAAACCAACCTCTGGGACTGGTGCGGAATACACCATCTGAGTTCAAAGTTTCGCGATCGAAGTCAAACGATTCACCCAACTGAGCTGCACGAGCATACTTCTTAACATCTGTAGGTTCAGAGAAGGTTTTCCCATCCAACTGACCACCATAGAAACTAACATTTACGCCGGCTTGCTCAAAACTGTATCGCGATTCTGCACGACGGAAAGGAATATCCGCCCGTACAACACCATCTTTATCAGTTAAGACAATTGGAAAGTTTTCAAAGAAATTAGGCAAACGACGAACATTGAGTTCGCGTCCTTCCCGATCAGTGAAAACTCCATGCCCTAACCAACTTTGGGCAATACCATCGCCCTTATCCATTGCGCCCGTTCTAAACAGACCGCCTTTTGCAGGACTGTTGCCTACGTAGTCGTAGAAAGCTAGCTTTTCAGGAACCGCTGACCACGCTTCCGCAAGAGTTGCGCCCTCTGCCAAATCCGCTTGAACTCGTTTCTCAATCTCTTGCTTAAAGTATCCCCCGTCCCATTGGTAACGAGTTGGTCCAAACAATTCGATCGGGGTGGCTGCATTGCCGTACCACATTGTGCCAGCAACGATAAAAGCTGCAAAAAATACAGCAGCAATACTACTGGACAAAACTGTTTCAATGTTCCCCATCCTTAGAGCCTTATAAAGACGCTCAGGAGGGCGAACACTCAAGTGGAATAATCCAGCAATTACCCCTACAACCCCTGCGGCAATATGGTGAGCAACAATGCCACCTGGATTAAACGGATTAAAACCAGATGGACCCCATTCAGGCGCAACAGGCTGGACGCTGCCAGTCAATCCGTAAGCATCTGAAACCCACATTCCAGGACCAAACAGCCCCGTTAGATGGAAGGCTCCAAACCCAAAACAAAGCAGTCCAGACAGCAATAGGTGAATGCCAAACATTTTGGGGAGATCTAAAGCAGGTTCACCTGTTCTAGAATCTCTGAAAAGCTCCAAGTCCCAATAGACCCAATGCCAACATGCAGCTAGGAATAGTAAACCTGAAAGAACGATGTGAGCCACCGCTACCCCTTCAAACGACCAATAGCCTGGGTCAACGCCAGATTCGCCAGTAACACTCCAACCGCCCCAAGAACCTGTAATGCCCAAACGAGTCATAAAGGGCAGTACAAACATTCCCTGCCGCCACATTGGGTTTAGAACGGGATCACTAGGATCAAAAATAGCAAGTTCATAAAGTGCCATCGAACCTGCCCACCCTGCTACTAAGGCAGTATGCATTAGGTGAGCAGCAATCAACCGTCCTGGATCATTAATTAGGACGGTATGTACACGGTACCAGGGTAACCCCATTGATTACGCTTCTCCTTAGTGGTTAGATCAATTCTGCTTGATGTCTCTTTTTGCATTTTATTAAAGTGCTGTCCCCTTGGTAAATCTATTTAAGACAGTCTCTAACCAGAAAAACATCCTTCAAGCGCTGTACTTCACAGTTTATCCAATACACAGCCCTAGAAAGGCGTTTGTAAAAATGAAAAGGTATAACGAAGTGTAAACTAGTATTTAAGGCGATTGCAAGCAACCTAACGCTTCGTAACGGTACTGAAAGCGGTTTGTTTGAAAAGTTCTAATTTTCTTTGGATGGGTGTCTGTGTTTTATGGGAATTCTGGCTTCTACAACCGTTTGCTCGACCAACACCAAATTGTTTGTTGAGATGGCTACTGGTTTTTACCTGGTTTAATTAGGGTACTTTCCCCGTTGTTTCACGCTTTTTGAGGGCAATAGGGTCGATGGTGGAGTGCGATCGCGGTTCTTAAACTTAGATTAAGTATTTCTAAGGCTGCCAATTCCTCTGCTCCCTCTTTTGTTAGAGCTACCAGACAGTTTCAGACACAATTTTTTATGATTAGCCAGCGACTTAAAGCTACTACAGTTAGGTGAATTGATGACTATCAAGTTTGTAAAAGAAAATCGAGAAATCGTTGTAGCGGATGGCGCAAACTTAAGATTTAAAGCGCTGGAAAATGGCGTTGACTTATATACCTTCACTGGCAAGATGATGAACTGTGGCGGGTATGGGCAGTGTGGTACTTGCGTTGTAGAGATTTTAGAAGGAATGGAAAATCTTTCGCCTAAAACAGAGGTAGAAAGTAAGAAGCTTCGTAAAAAGCCAGAAAGTTATCGTCTTGCTTGCCAGACCACAGTTCACGGTTCTGTAGAAGTCAAGACTAAGCCTTAGTTCTAGCGCTGATTGGAATGAAAATGGCTTTGCCAGCTTTTAGATTCAGCGTGAGTGTGTTTGCCATTGGTTAATCATGACCATTGGCAGTGGTATTCTGATAATGATCGGCGATCGCGAATTTTAAGAGGGTTAAGCTTATGCAGGTCAATGACCTTGGGTTTATAGCAACGATCTTGTTTGTTCTGGTTCCTACTGTTTTCCTACTCATTTTGTACATTCAGACGACAAGCAACGAGGGGGAATAAAGAGCTACAAGCTAGCAATCAGCATCTTTTTGGTAGTCAATTGCTCTCATTTCCCCTACAACTTCCTGTTCTAAAAGCTTTTTTGGCTAAAACACTGCGGTTCCTAGTTAATCTCAGTTTCTAGCTAAACCGCTCGATTCACTTATGGGGCGGGGTTCTAGAGGAATCCAAATTTATTTTTGTTGCCTCTTCTTCTAGATCCATTTTTTCCATGATTGATTGAAGTTTCATGCGGTAAATATAGGGCCAGCCTCCTTTGGTTTCTATATCCCTCAGCAGCTTATACAGAGATTGTCGATTGTCAGGAAGAGATTGTTGAAATAAGTCATCCCGGATTTCTTGATGAACTTGCTCCAGCAATCTTAAGATTGCCAAGAGAGAAAGGCTGTCGCCCTGATGGTCTTGGGCGATCGCCCAAGTTATGTGTCTAATAGATTGAAGACCTTCTTCAAGATCAGTTTTAGGGATTTCGTGACTGCTCATAGAGTGAACTCGCAAGTGGCTTTGTGATTAATTATTTTCCCTAGATGAATCAAAGGATTCATAACTTTCGGTAGAGTATCTTAGATGTCTAAGACTGACATCAAGTTGGCTTAGTTACAGCTACAAGATCGTATTACTTTGTCCTATACAATTTTTAATTAGTATGGGTTGGCTGGTTTGAAAACAGGTTAGCTTGTTTGTTGACCTAAACTGCTGATAAATCAGACTTTTTTCTGCCGACTTTGTGAAATTAAAGCGTTTTTCTCAAAGCTTTCGACTTCTTACCTGTTCAATGAAACGGTCTTCTTCCGAGAAGAATCAGAGATAATCCCACAGATTAAACTAACGTTATTGAGGTTGTTCATGAGGTATCGCGCATTGATTGCTGCCCTAGTGGCACTTTGTTTTAGTGTTCTAACTGCTTGTACAGACAGCCCCGCTTCAAGCAAAGAATCGCTAACCTACGATGAGATTAGAGGCACCGGTCTGGCAAACTCTTGCCCTCAGATCAGTGAAACTAGTCGGGGTTCAATTCCTTTAGAAGGTAATAAATCCTATTCGTTGACAAGTTTATGTCTGCAACCCACTACTTTCTTTGTAAAAGAAGAAAGCGTTAACAAGCGTCAGGCTGCTGAATTTGTTGCTACTAAATTGATGACTCGGTACACTTCATCGATCGATTCAGTCCAAGGAAAACTGAAGACTAACTCGGATGGAAGTATAACCTTTATTGAAGAAGATGGAATTGACTTTCAAGCGGTTACAGTCCAGCTTCCTGGGGGTGAACGAGTTCCCTTCTTATTTACAATTAAGGAACTGGTTGCGACCACTCAGCCAGGATTGTCAGCAATTAGCGCATCTACCGATTTTGAGGGTGAGTTCAAAGTTCCGTCTTATCGAACGTCTAACTTTTTAGACCCAAAAGGTCGTGGTTTGACCTCCGGATATGACAATGCTGTAGCCCTTCCAGCCCAAGCAGATAGTGAGGAACTAGCGAAGGAAAACGTTAAGCGTTTTCAACTGGATAAAGGCAAGATTTCGCTCCAAATCACTAAGGTTGATGGATCAACGGGTGAAGTCGCTGGCAATTTTGAAAGCATTCAGCCCTCTGAGACGGATATGGGTTCTCACGCAGCCAAAGATGTCAAAATTCGTGGTCTGTTCTATGCACGAGTTGAATCTACTACCTGATTCAGTCATATTTCGGGAGACTAGCTAAATGTTTTAATTTATCCAATCATGCTAGTTCTTAGAATTTGAACCTTAAACCAGTGGGGAAATAATCCCCACTGGTTTAAGGTCTTTCATATAAACTGTAGTTTCACGGAAGTCAAAAATCTTCAGCTCACTATTTTTT
>JBBSCL010000212.1:0-5961 GCA_038250345.1 Leptolyngbyales cyanobacterium | reverse complement strand
GCTCCATGACAGGACGCACAGGTCAGGTTGCCATTCCCTACCATGCCTCCCGATGACCTGCCATTCATCATCCCGCCTGCTGAGCCATTTCCCATCATCCCGCCTGCTGATGATCCGCCAGTAGACGTAATGCTCGTGCCGCGATCGCTGCTAGAAGTGAAATAGATGCGTTCACCGTTGGAGCGGAAAGACCCTGTCCCCCGGTCAGTTCTATTCACTGCGATCGGCTGTGGGGATGTACTATCGCTTGAGGGAGAAGCCCCCGTGCCCCGGTCAGTTCCATTCGTGGCGATCGGTGGCGAGTGTGAGGCACAGGTCACGAGTAGCAGCGCTATCATCATCGCTAGCAAGCCATTCGCAATCAGTTTAATTTTCCGGTTCATGACTGGTTCTCCTTGGATGATTGTCGCGGCTGGAAAATGCTGCGTCCACTGGAGATGGCTGCTGTTGATAGAAAGCAACAAGAGAACGGTTGAGTTGGCGAGGCTTCATTTCGCTCCATCAACCATCTGAATCGTCTTTTCCTCAACCTCGATCGCCACTTGAGCCAACGCCGCATCTTGAGAGAGTGAAGAGAGCATTTGCGCTGGCTTAATCAGTCCAATCTTCGTTGTGCCTTGCTCTGTAAACACTGAGATTCGACAGGGTAATGCCATATTGAGGCGCATATCAGTCGCCAAAACTTTGGCCGCCTGCTTTGGATTGCACACTTCAAAAATCTTGCACTCTTCGTCAAAGGCAATGCCTTTACTACGCAGCGTGGTTCCCAAATCATGGATATGCAAGACCCCAAAGCCATGATGCAAAACGGCTGCTTCCAGGTCTGTCGCGGCTTGGCTGAATGATTTCTTAGTCTCAACGATGTAATACATGGGTTTACCTCAATCTTTGTACTATCGCTAATCCACTCCAGTGAGTGGCAGAACGAAGAATGAAACTCTAGCTCAACTTTTCATGCGTCGGAGCAGCATCGCATTAATCGAGACAACGACCGTAGAAATCGTCATCAAGAGCGCCCCTACGGCTGGGGAAAGTACGATTCCCAACGGATAAGCAATACCAGCCGCTAAGGGAATGCCGATGACGTTATACCCCGTTGCCCAGAACAGATTTTGGAGCATCTTGTTATAGGCGGCTGTTGCCAATTTGAGGGCGTAAGCCACGTCTAATAAATCGCTCTTGACCAGCACCAGATCGGCAGATTCGATCGCCACATTGGTACCCGCACCGATCGCAATGCCTAAATCTGATTCCGATAGAGCGGGGGCATCATTGATCCCATCGCCGACAAAAGCAGTAGGTTTATCGGCTTTTAAGCGGCGAATCAGTGCAGCTTTGTCCTGGGGTAAAACCCGCGCATAGTAGCGATCGATGTTTAAATCGGCTGCTACTGTTTTAGCGACAACTTCCGCATCACCTGTAATCATCACGGTTTCAATTCCCATCTCGTGCAACCGATCGATGGCTTTTCGGGATTGCTCTCGCACTTGATCGGCTAACCCAAATACTGCCAGAGCTTGTTGATCATTGAAGAGGACGATCGCACTTTCTCCCCGCGATTCAATTTCTTTTAGTCCAGTTTCTAGACTTGCCGAAAGTTGTAATTTCAACTCCGCTACCCATTCAGGTCTACCCACTCGATACTGTTGCCCATCAATTTCGCCTTCTACACCTTGACCTGGCACAGCCTTAAACTCAGTGACTTTCTTCAACTGGCTTTTGCGGTGACTGGCTTCTGTGACGATCGCTTTGCCTAACGGATGCTCTGATAGAGATTCTAGGGAAGCCGCGATGATTAGTGCGTCTGCTTCACTGATCCCTTCGGCATAAGTATGTTGGACTCCAAACTGACCTTCGGTGAGAGTGCCTGTTTTATCAAAGGCGATCGTTTTGATATTTTTCGCCCGTTCAAAAGCTTCGCGGTTCTTTACTAACACACCATGCTTGGCAGACATTGATGTGGCATTAATAATCACCAAAGGAATCGCCAAACCTAAAGCATGAGGACAGGTAATGACTAGTACCGAAACAGCGCGATTGATCGCAAAGGTCAGACCACCAGTACCGACAGAAAGCCAAACCACAAACGTCAATGTCGCCACACCGATCGAAATCAACGTCAACCAGTAGGCTAGTCGGTCTGCCAGGTTCTGATACTGACTTTTCGATGCCTGCGCTTCCTCCACTAGCCGCATAATCTGGCTGAGGGTGGTTTTGTCACCTGTGCGGGTGACGGCAATCGTTAACGCACCTTCACCGTTAACGGAACCTGCTACCGTTTCGTCGTGTTCTCGCTTGGTAACAGGGCGCGATTCTCCGGTCAAAAAGGCTTCGTTGACGCTAGAGATTCCTTCGATGACCTCACCATCGATCGGCACTTGTTCGCCAGGACGAATCAGAATGCGATCGCCCTCAGTCAATGCACTCACGGCTACATCTTCGATCTGTCCATTTACTTGTTTGTGGGCGATCGCGGGGACTAAATCTGCCAGATGCTCTAAAGCACGACTGGCTCCCTGCACCGAAGCCATTTCAATCCAGTGACCGAGCAGCATCACATCAACTAAGGTTGCCAGTTCCCAATAAAAGGAATCTCCCTTTAAGCCGAGAGTGACGGCCACACTGTAAACGAAGGCAACGGTGATCGCCAGCGCAACCAGCGTCATCATGCCAATTTTGCTGTGAAATTCCGACCAAGCTCCTTTTAGAAATACCCAACCGCCATAGAAATAGATAATCGTGGCGATAATGGGCGTAATCCAGTTGGAGCCAGGAAACTGAATGGCTTGATAGCCAAACCAATCCTGCAACATCGGCGATAGATAGAGAATGGGCAGTGTTAGCCCAAGACAGATAAAAAATCGCCGTTTAAACATGGCGGGGCTGTGTCCGGCGTGTTTGTCGTGCCCGGCGTGTTGGTCACTACCACCATTTCCTCCATGCTGACCATTTGCACTGTGCTGACTATGGGAAGCCGCATCCATCTGAGCGTGGTCATGTTTTCTGGAGGAGGAATGTGGGGATTCTTTTTTCATGAGTAAAATGCCTGTATTATCAAAATGAGCATTTTTAAATCAGTCTTGCTGTGGTTTTTTGTCATACTTTTAATGTTTGGTCTAATTTGGTTCGCAGTTCGGTCAGGTGAATCCCGATCAGGTTGGGTAGAACGAGGTTGGCAGCACCAACACGACTGGGAGAACCGATGCCAATCGACCCCATACCAGCGGCGATCGCGGCGGCAACCCCAACCGGAGCGTCTTCCACCACCACACAGTGAGCCGGAGCAAGCCCTAACTGAGTTGCGGCATACAGAAAAATGTCCGGGGCGGGCTTCGGACGATCGACGCTGTAGCCGTCTGCGATCGCATCTACGTGCTTGCCAAGCCCTAACTTCTCAATCACAGCTTTGGCGTTTTTGCTGGCAGAGCCGATCGCAATTTTCATGCCCGCTTGCCTCAGTTCGTCCAACAGCGCGATCGCTCCGGGCAACAGATTCTGCGGGGTGATGGTTTGGATCGATGCCACATAGTAGCGATTTTTGCGCTCCATCATTTCCTGGATCTGGGCTTCTGAGTAGTGACGATCGCCCACAATGAGCATCAAAGATGTACGTCGAGCGACACCGCGCAGTGCCTCATTTGCCTGTCGATCAAAGGGCAAGTGTTCTTCGTCAGCTAGTTTCTGCCAAGCAAGGTAGTGAAATTCAGCCGTATCCGTGAGCACTCCATCAAGGTCGAAAATGAACCCCTGAATGTCAGGCGCGTGAGCAGGCGAGGGCACTAGATCGAAGCTGTGCCAGGTGCCGCGCCAGTTTAGCTTAAATTTGAGCCGCGTCCAGGTGGGAGGAAGTTGGGGCGTGGCAACGGGTCCGCTGTCTTTCAGTTGAATGCCGCCAAAGCCAAACACCACAGCCTGCCAGACTCCGCCTGCGGAAGCCCCATGAATGCCGTCGGTTGTGTTTCCACGATTATCGTCGAGATCGACCATCGCAGCCTGCATGAACTTCTTGTAGGCATCTGCTGCGTCACCCAGATTGGCGGCGAGGCTCGCGTGAATGGCGGGTGTCAGAGATGATCCGTAGGTGCTGTCGGTGCGGGGCGCGTAGTAGTCCCAGTTTTTTTGCAGCACATTACAATAATCCGAGAGAGCTTGCGTGTCTCGCATCAAGTAGAGGAGCATCAACACGTCGGGTTGCTTGAGTACCTGCCGCTGATTGGTTTCGTCAATACCGAGAACTGCTTGCATCGAGCGATCGCGGGGTTCATACTTGCTTAAATCGATATCCTGAAGCTTGAAAAACCCCTCAAACTGCTCGATTAGACCTGTTTTAGCATCGTGAGGAATATACAGCTTAGCGATCATAGTTTGCCAAAGCAGTAGATTTTCTGAAGTAAGTTGTAGCTTTTGGATTAGTTCGACGGAGCGATCGGGAAACGTATGTTGCAACCACTCGTAGACAGCTACAGCCTTTTCGAGATGCCACTGCACCATCCGATTGGTGAAGGCATTATTGTTGACACGCTCATGGTATTCATCGGCTCCAATCACCCCGCACAGTTCATACCGTTCCTGCTCGGCGTGCCACTCCAAGCGGCTCATCCAGAACAGCGCCGTGTCGAGGATGATTTCAGACCCATAGTCGCGCAGCCAGTGATCGTCGCCCGTTGCCTGCCAGTAGTGCCAGACCGCATAGGCAATGTCAGCACTCAGATGAATTTCGCGATCTCGAACCCAGATGCGTACCGCTTCTGCGTAGGGGTCGGTCGATATCGACGTTTGGGGCGTTACCTCATCGCCAGTGGTGGCACTTTCCCAGGCAAACATTGCCCCTTTGTAGCCGCTATGGGCGGCTTTGCGACGTGCGCCCTCCAGGGTGTGGTAGCGATAAGTAAGCAAGCTGCGGGCGATCGCAGGCTGCGTAAAAGTAAAAAAGGGCAGAATGAAAATTTCGGTATCCCAAAAAATATGCCCCCGATAGCCAAACCCAGACAGCGTTTTAGCCGGAACGCTGACTCGATCGTTGTGAGAGGATGCGCTGACGAGAAGTTGAAACAGGTTGTAGCGCACTGCCAACTGAGCCGTGCGATCGCCCTCGATCTCAATATCGCTGTGCTGCCAAACGGCATCCCACGCCTGCCGATGAGCATCAAGGAGCACCTCATAGGCTGGCAGATTCGCCAGTTTGTCCTGGGCTGCTTGCAGTGGCATCTCGACCTGCTGGGACGTAAACACTGTCACGACCTTTTCAATACTGATGGTCTGTCCCTCGATCGCACTGAAGACGCTCAATACGGTAGAGTCACCGCGAGTATTTGTCACCTGAAAGGAGGCATCAGCGCCGATCACCGCCAGTTTGAACGCCATACTAAGGTCAATATGAGAACTGCGGGTGTGTAGCTGTAGCCAAACGCCCCGCCCTGTCCCGTGTTCGATCTGTCCCGAATCGATCTGCTCCCAGTGGTTAAAGCCTTGAGTGTCGGGATAACCATTGAGGCTGGACTGTACCTCGACTGTGCCACTGAAATCGATCGGCGTAATTTGACAGCGCAGTCCTAGTACGTGCCGATCGTCCAGGCTAGCAAAGCGCTCAAACTTTAAATCCAACGTCTCGCCAGTGGGACTACGCCAGCGCACTGAGCGGCTCAACAGCCCATGACGTAAGTCAAGCTGCCGTTTGTAGTGGAGGATTTCGCCGCGATCGAGCCGAAACTGTTCTCTATCAACCGTAATCATCAAAGATAGCCAGTCAGGACAGTTTGCCAACTCGGTATAGATGACAGGCACATCGTCATAAACCCCATGAATTAAGGTGGCTGGCAACGCCTCTGGGAAGCCTTCCTCAAAACTGCCCCGCGTCCCTAAATGACCGTTGCCGATCGTAAAGACGGTTTCTCTAGTATGCAACTGTGCTGGATCGAAGTTCGCTTCGCTCAACGTCCAATCTGTGTAAGTCAAATCACG
>JBBSCL010000211.1:0-5977 GCA_038250345.1 Leptolyngbyales cyanobacterium | reverse complement strand
AGATGTCACCACTGGGCATGTACCTAAATCACCTGGAGGCGGAATTAAGCCAACGACGTGGGGAACAGCCCGTGGTTCATAAGCGACTAACGATTTGCCTTTAAAGGCTAAAGAAGTGCTGGCACCCGAATCTAGCATGACTGCATCTCGAAACCCTGCTTGGGCAAGCGCTATGCCTAAATCTACCGAGCCGATGGGTTCGGTAGACACTCCAATTTGAGGTTGCCCTTGCTGATTAATTCCCCAAAACGCCCGATGTCTCAATTCATTGACGCTATACAGCCGACCAAATCTCTCTATAGGCTGAGGTTTGCCATTTTCAACGAGCCAACCAGCGGCGACAAAAGCATCGGTCACGGTGGGCATCTCTGCCTGAAGGGCTTCTAATGTGTTGTGCTTTTTGAAGTTGAAAGGAACAAATTGGACGGCTTCAGTTCCGATCAAAACGAGGGGGCGGTTTTCTAAAAATGGAATTTCGCCGCGCTTACCGGGAATAAATTGACCGTGGCTTTGGCTATAAATTGGTCCTAGCATTTCGTTAGAATCCAACATTTCTAACGAGAAGAAGGTGCCATCGACGGCGGCGATCACAGGAGTATTCGCAATAATTTGAGGGATTTGCCCACGGGTGTTGTAGTGAATGGTGACTGGCTTGCCACCGGCAATAAAGATGAATGGATTCTGATTGATTGTCATATCCAGCCGCCGGATAGGGGATGTGAAGTTAAATCCCATGCTGACGGATGGCATAGGGGAGCCGCCCCAGGCAACATCGACCATTTCTTGAATGCGGGATTGCCCGATTCTCCCGATCGCCATTAGGCTCTGTGACTGACCTGCTAGTTGTTCGTCGGCATCGTTCATTGTCAGTGCTGCCAAGTATCCCGCTGCCTGCACCGACTCCAAGGCGGCTTTGTCAAACTTACCTTCCGGGTAGGTGAAGTAGCGAATGGGGATGTCTAGCTGTGCTTCTAAAATCCGCTTGGACTCCTGAGTTTCGACCAGCAGTTGAGCCGGAGTCAATCCCTCCATCACCGTGTGGTTGACGCTGTGAGAGGCGATCGTCACGAGGGGATTTTTTGCCATTTCCCGCAGTTGCTCCCAGTTGAGGCTAGAGCGTCCCATTTGTTTACCGACTTTGATGGTGTAAATCGAGAAGAGTGCGGGGTAATTATATTTCTTTAGCAGGGGATATACATAGTCGTAATGCCCTTTATAGCCATCATCGAAGCTGAGCAAAATCGGCTTGGCTGGCAGTGCAATGCCTGTGCGGAGGTGTGCCACAAGCTGATCCATGCTGATGGGAGTTAGCCCTTTTTGTTTGATTAGCTGGAGGTGCTGCTCAAATTCCTGCGGGGTGACATCAAAGAACACGAGCTTTTCCGGCAGGATGTCGTGGTACATCATGACGGGCACTTTGGCTTGCCGCGCCAAAGAGTTAATTTCGGGAAAAGGACTGGGATTGAGATATGCCATTACTTGAGGGGCAATTTGACCGACGATCGCGTCCATACCAAATGCAGGCTGTTCAACCCAGTTAGCAGTTTGGGAAATGTTGCTAACGAGTTGAGTGATGCCATTGGTGGATTGAGCCGCTTGTGCTGGTTGGCATTTGGGATTTGTAGGAGGAGTAGATGGCTCTAAAATATCTGGTTGCCCAATCGTTGGCTGTTGAAGTGTTGGGTTGGAATCAAAGGTTGGATTGGAATCAAAGGACTGGGCAGTAATAGCGGTTGCTGAAGCATTGGACTGCGATCGCCCAATTCCGCAGAGTAGTAGCGGTGCAAGACTCACTGCAATTGCAAGCCGCGATCGCTTTTGGAAAGGACTAATTACCTTGAATTTGCTCAAAAACTCACACGCGATTCCCATAACTTATTCAATCCCACAAGATCCCCTAGACATATCTACCCTATAACGGCTGATTTGTCAGTTTTTTAGATGCTTTTTTCGCGAAAAGGCAGACCTTTTAATGTTTAATCTTTATCGGCAAGCCTTGTATTTAATTTAACTAGCCATAGAAAATGACTGAAACAGAATTTATAGAGGATTATTATGGAGCTTTTCACACGTTGGAAAAAGAAAAACAATAGTCCTCTAAACCCATAGAAGATCCTGTTAATCGCTGTTTTTTAAGCATTGGTGAAAGAGAATAAATTTTGTATAGAAGATTACAGAATAACCTAATCAAAAAAGGTGGAATTCTTTATGAAGTTATTTTTGTTACTTGCTTAGCCATTCTCAAAAAAGTGAGATAACACTCAGGAAATACGTCAGGAAATACGTGCGTTAAGCATCTAAATGTTCGCTTCTAGCTTCTTATGTTCCTCGCAAGCTTTTTGAAGTGTTGCGATCGCTCAGGGTTCCGCTGATTTCTCAATTTGCTCATCTTCCTAGCAATTAAATGCTGTTCATCAAAGTGTCACTCATCAACTCAAACTCAGTGAGGAATTCCTACTAATGACCATGAGACTTCCGTTTAAGTCGCCTTCAGCCCGAAGAAAGCAGCGTTTAGCACCAGTTCAAACGAACCAGTGGCGATCGCTCGATTGGTACTCCAGAAAGCTATCCCCCAGCGCTCAAGCCTGTATTCCCCTTGCCCTGATCATTGTGTTGATTTGGGGTTATGAAGCGTTTGCTCAAGGTGCGCCTACCCTCGCAGATGTGGTAAAAACCACCGAAACCCTCAAAGTGGGTCTCGATACCATGTGGGTGCTGGTTGCTGGGATGTTGGTGTTCTTCATGAACGCTGGCTTTTGTATGTTAGAAACGGGTTTTTGTCGGCAAAAGAATGCAGTCAACGTACTTTCTAAAAACCTGATTGTGTTCGCCCTCTCTACGGTTGCATTTTGGGCGATCGGGTTTGGGTTGATGTTCAGCAGCACAGGCGGTGGCTTCATCGGCAGCGGCGGCGGCTTCTTTTTAGCCGGTGCAGACAATAGCCCAGCAACAGGAGAGGCTTATAAAGGTATCTTTAGTGCGCTCAATTGGACAGGAGTGCCTCTGCCGACAAAATTTTTCTTTCAGCTTGTCTTTGCTGGAACAGCCGCCACGATTGTGTCTGGAGCCGTGGCAGAACGGATCAAGCTTGTCAGCTTTCTAATTTTTAGCTTGTTATTAGTGGGAATTGCTTATCCCATCACGGGGCACTGGATTTGGGGTGGAGGCTGGCTAGCCACGTTGGGCTTCTGGGATTTTGCAGGCTCAACGGTTGTTCACTCGGTTGGAGGATGGGCTGCCCTGATGGGTGCAGCAATTCTCGGTCCACGCTTAGGAAAATATAGCGCTGAGGGTCGCTCCAATGCCCTGCCTGCTCATAACATGAGCATTGCAACCTTGGGCGCTCTGATCCTGTGGTTGGGCTGGTTCGGCTTTAACCCTGGTTCGACGATGGCAGTGGGTGACGGTTCGCTAATTTCTCACATTGCGATTGCGACCAACACAGGAGGTGCGTTTGGTGGCATTGCTGCAACTATCACAGCATGGCTCTATTTAGGCAAACCGGATCTGTCCATGATCATCAACGGCGTTTTGGCAGGTTTAGTAGCAGTCACCGCAGGGTGCGCCTTTATTACGATTCCAGCCGCCGCTGTGATTGGTACGGTTGGTGGGATTTTAGTAGTGTTTGCAGTAGGTTATTTCGACAAGATTAAGATTGATGATCCGGTTGGGGCAACTTCGGTTCACCTCGTTTGTGGAATCTGGGGAACCTTAGCTGTTGGACTGTTTGCGGTAGGACCAAGTGACGTGGCTGGCGCGTTGTATGCAGCCGGTCCGAAGGCTGGACTGCTTTTAGGTGGAGGAATTGAGCAGCTTTGGCATCAATTTGTCGGTGTGATGACAGTTGGTGGATTTACTGTGCTTGTTTCTACAATTTTTTGGGTCATCCTGAAGGCGACTTTAGGCATCCGCGTGACTGAAGAAGAAGAGTTTATTGGGCTGGATATTGGCGAACATGGCATGGAAGCCTATGCGGGTTTTGTTAAGGACAACACCGGTTCCCCAGCCGATTTATCTGGTGGTATTGATATCTCTGGAGTGGCAAGCAAAAATTATTAAGCCAGCGACAAAGAACGGTTATGTGCTTGAAAAATTAGAGACACAGACCGAACTCTTAACGAAGACTACCTAAGATAGTGGAATCTTAATTTATTAAAAATTTAAGGTTCCACTATTTTGTTGAATAGCAAAAAGACAGGAAATATTTTCTGATTACCGAATATTAAATGGTTCGATGGGCTTTGCAGAATACCACCTCACGTATTTTGTTACTTGTAATACAACTTGCCTTAACCGATAGAATCACAATCAACCCCATCAGATTTGATCCAGAAAAAGCATTGCTTGTTTTATGATGACGTGCAAGTGATGCACAGCTTTACTTCTAGAGTGATTGCTTTGGATTAACTCTATCGCTGGCAGGCAAACAATAGTAATGAATCTCAAACGATACAATGTGCCCTATGTGCTGCTGAGTGTGGGAATGCTCTGGTTTGGCTGGTTTGGCTTTAATGCAGGTAACGCGATCGGCATTGGTAGAGACGTTGGAGCAGGTTCTTCTGCCACGGTCGCATTTGTCGCAACTACTGTTGCAGCGTCAGTCGGTGGGTTGGCTTGGGCACTGGCAGAATGGTTTAGTAAAGGTAAGCCTATCGCTGTGGAATTGGTAGTGGCTTCGTCGCTGGATTGGTCGGCGTTACGCCAGCCGCAGGCTTTATTACCCCAGTTTCGGCAATCATAATGGGTGCGATCGTTGGACTTTGCTGCTATTTTGCTGTCAACTTTAAAGCAAAAATCCAGTTTGATGATGCGCTTGACACCTTTCCAATTGACGGGGTTGGTAGAACCGTTGGCGCAATCTTGACGGGGGGTTTTGCCACCAAGTCGGTAAATAGTTTAGGAGCAGACGGGTTGCTATATGGCAACTTTAACCAGTTACTGATTCAGATCTGGGCGGTGTTGATTGCTTACGTAGTCGCGGCTATTGGTACTTTTGTCATTCTCAAGGTGATCGCGCTATTTATGCCGCTGCGAGTTAAGAGTGAGGTGGAAGACGAGGGTTTAGATATTCACGAGCATGGTGAAGAAGCCTATGGCGAGAGCATTGCGTCTGAACTCAACTTTGCTACCCGAACGTCTGCTTCTGGAGCTTCCACGCCTTCTGAAGTTTAGTTTTTGCTTTGCTAATTTCTTGCTTCAATAATAGAGTTTTGTGATGAGGGCTATCTTGGTGGCTGCAAACAGTTTTGGAACTGATTTGTAACCGTTTCCAAGATAGCCTTTACAATCTGATCCAACGTGTCTGATTTGAGCAAGTGTTTAGACGTTTTAGCGTACCAACTTGGGCTGTCTCTTTGAGTTTGGTGAGTGGACTGTTACTCCCAATTGCGCTGCTTAGCTTTCATAGAGACAACTTGCGGAGTTCTTCTCAGGTTCGTGCATCTACAGTTGATCAACCAACCCCTGATCCCTCGCCTTATTCAACACCAGCTAGTTCTACCGCTGCCAATGTCGATGTTGGAGTGCGACGGCAGTTGAATTATGCTGAATGGGTGGAAATGTTGAAGCGAGAGGCGATCGCGATCGCGGCTCAATCGCCTAGCCAGCTAAAAGTTTTAGCGGGTGATTCCCTAAGTTTGTGGTTTCCTAGCAATCTGTTGCCCGTAGGCGCGACTTGGCTGAATCAAGGCATTTCGGGTGATACGTCCTATGGACTGTTAAAGCGAGTGAAATTTTTAGATCAAACCAAGCCCCAGACTATTTTTGTCATGGTTGGCATTAATGATCTAATTAAAGGGGTTAGGGGCGAAACGCTGGTTGCCAATCAGCGAGAGATTGCGCGCCATCTTAAAGCCGCGCACCCGCAAGCAACGATTGTGGTTCAATCCATTTTGCCGACTGGCGGCGATCGCGCCAGTCGGCGGTATCTTGCCTCTGTCAAAGGAGATCCTGCACCAAAAGAACGGCAGCGTCCCTT
>JBBSCL010000210.1:0-6028 GCA_038250345.1 Leptolyngbyales cyanobacterium | reverse complement strand
AGGTAAACCGTCATAATTTCTCCGGCTTTGGGACGTTGTTTGACCGTTAGTTTGCCGCCGATCGCCTGAAACAAACTTTTCGTCACTGATAAGGTGAGGCTAAGGCTGCCCGTCTCTGGTTGAAACATCAGCATCCGACCGATTGACTTGGGCGAAGGCTTGGGCAGAGAAGTGCCAAATAATCCCTTACAGCTACTTTGGCTGGCGGTGTCTAACAGGGATTGCAACTGGAGTTTAAGCTGATCTCCCGCCAAGGTTACGTCTACTTGAATGTGGCTACCCGCAGGCAAATTGCGGGTGAAGCGCTCGATTAGGCTAGTGAGTACCTGTTCTAGCATGGTTGGGTCGCTGACAACGGCTGGCATTGTTTCCGGTACAACGATGTCTAAGGTCATCTGGCGTTGGCTTGCCTGCTGCTGCCAGCGAGGAATGCTCTGTTGAAACACATCCACGACAGAGGTACGAATCAAAGACATTTGGGGCGAATGGGTGGCGGTCGTTTCCAGTTCCATCGCGCGAAAGATCAGCCCAAACCGATCAATCTGTTCGCTGCATTCGCGATCGATAATGCCCAGCCGCTTCAGCACATCAGGCGCTAAATCGAGGCGCTTGAGCAGCGATCGCGTTAAGGTGCGGATGGTGGTCAACGGGGTGCGAACTTCATGGGCGATCGCCTGCACCAATTCCACATCCAAATATTTCTCATCTAGTTCTGCTTGCACTGGGATCGTTTGATTGCCAAACGCTTTTGACCGAGCAGAATTCTGAGCAATTTTTCCTTTTTGACCCTCATTTGAGCCATTAAATCCCTTTATTTGAGAAATTACTTCTGGCTGATCATCTTCCAACAAGTCGAACAATTCCAACATCAAGCGGCTGAACTGCATCACCGTTTTATAGTCTGGCGAAACGGGCGAAAACTGATGCACTAATTCATCCAGGCGATCGACCTGGTGAGAAGTCATCAACAAAATCCGAGGGCGAATTGCCTCCCAAGCTTGCTGCACGACTTCTGGCACAAACGAAAACAAAAAGGCTGGTTCCTGGGTCAAAGTTTCGCCTAAGACCATGACTAAACTGAACCAGGGAGTCATCACCAGACAAAACGGTTCTGCCGCTAGGGGATCGCCGGGTAGTAACGGCAACACGGGCAGCGGCTGGTCATTGGCAAGAGTTCCCGTTTCGGCTGGAAGCAACTGAAACGGCATCCAATTAGGCGAATCAAGCGAAGTGGCTGCTAGAGTGCGAGTCGCAAACTGCTTGACGATTTGAGGATGGTTGAAAACAGGGGTAGGACCCGATAGAATCATGCCAGAAATTGCCTGATCGTCATTCCCTTCCAACGTTTGGGCAACGGTTTGGGCGGCTGCGTATGCAGGAGTCTTGGGAACAGTAAGATGCTGCTGTAGAAGAACGTTGAGCGCCGCGATCGCCGCATACCATTCACGTTCTGCCCTAAGCTGCTGTAAAGCGACACGGCTACTGGACCGCTGAGATGATTCAGGCTTGACATCACTTGCTGATGCTGATGTGCCAATAGTCCAGGTTGGATCATTCAGCGCTATCACTTCACTTAAAGTTGGCAACAACCACTTTGGCACGCCCTTATCCTCTTTATCCGGTTTCAATTGCTGATTAGTAGGCTGCTTAAAGTTGTAAATTCCATCAAACTGATTTTTCTGAAGATTGAATAATTTGAATGGCGATCGCCTACTAATATGAAGTTAGCCGGAATTTCGGATCAGCGATAGTCGCCAAACCGTACCTTAAGGGTCGCAATTGCCGCTATCTATAGTTGGTAAATTGCAGAGGAGTTGGATAGTCTTCTTGTTTTAAGCGCTGGATCACGTCTTGCAAATCATCTTTAGATTTTGCCGTAACCCTGACTGCATCGCCCTGAATGGATGCTTGAATTTTGCTAAACTCATCGCGAATTAGCTTAGAAATTTGTTTGGCGAGTTCTTGAGAAATTCCTTTTTTCAATTTCACTTCTTGCCGCACACGAGTACCACTGGCAGCTTCGACCTTACCATAGTCAAAAATCTTTAGAGATAGGTTGCGCTTAATCGCTTTCGTTTGAATCAAGCTGTTGACGGCATCTAAAGTGAAGTCGCTGTCGGTGTTGATGGTGATTGCTTCCTCACCCAATTCCACAGTCGTTTTAGTATCTTTTAGGTCATAGCGACTCTGAATCTCGCGGGTTGCTTGATCAAGCGCATTGACCAATTCTTGGCGATCGAACTCGCTGACAATATCGAAGGAATAGTTTGCAGCCATCGGTGAATGTTTAAGTGAATGTTTAAACTTAAGGTCTAATCCTGTTTCTTAGCATAGTTAAGTGCTAATCGCGACATGCCTATGAAAAATCAATCCGATAGACGCGATCGCTGGGTCAAACAAGCCATTAGATTTTTCGTTGCCAAACTAATCGTATCAAAGGCTCACGCCCCATATCGCATCAAAGGCTCACGCTTTCCAGGGCTAAAGAGTTTCGGCAAAAAAATTCTCTACAGTCCGGAGCGAATCGAACTCAAGCTGATGTCACTATTGGCGATAAACAAAATCATACCGGGCTAGAGTAACCGCAAGATCATTTCCATGATGATGCAGTTGAAAGTTTTTGCAAAAAACATATGCGTGCTGCCGATAGATTAATCAAGCAACCTATTCAGTTTTTATTGCTGTACTTCTCACTACACATAGGGTTAGCACAATGCCAAACGATCTATTTCAGAATGTTCTATCAACCAGCAACAGTCTGTCCTCTCAAGCACCGATTTCAGACGAAATTTTCCCGAACTTGTTGGATGCTCGGCTGACAGATTTAGTGGGCGATCGCTTCTCGCCCAACTTCCAAGCCAGAAGCAGTTCTATGCTAGATCAAGCGATGATTACAGGATGGGCAAGTTCCTCAAACGATTTGACTGCTGCCGATGCGGACGATCTTCCCAGTTCTGCGATCGATCTCGACGTTCTGAAAGGGGTAATTATCCAAAGTGGTTCTGTGGGCAACACGGATACCTCCGACTTTTATCGCTTCAGCTTGACGAAACTCAGCACCTTCAACTTGGCATTAACCAACCTCACTGCCGATGCCGATGTGAAATTGTTTAAAGACCTAAACGACAACGGCGCTGTCGATATCGGCGAAGAAATTAAACGGTCGGATCTATCTGGAACCGCTGATGAATTTATGAATCTGGACAGTTTGGCGACAGGCACCTACTTTGTGCAGGTGCATCAGTTTTCAGGAAATACTGCATATTCGCTGCGTCTGTCCAATAGTGATGTGAGCGAGTTTCTCACAGGTGGGGTGACACTCGGATCTTTAAACTCGACGCAGACTGTGACCGGTTCATTCAGCAGCAAAGATACGACGGATCTTTATCGCTTCACGCTTGGCGCTAATGCTCCCTTGAATCTATCGCTAACTGGATTAAGCGCCGACGCAGATGTGCGAGTGATTCGAGATGCCAACAATAATGGCATTGTTGAGGCTGGCGAGGAAGTGGCGCGATCGCAGCGGGGGAAAGCGTTGGATGAGTCTATTAATCTGCGATCGCTGGCAGCAGGAACCTACTTCGCTCAGGTTTATCAGTTCAATGGCTATACCAGCTACACCCTGAACCTGTCGAACGCTGATCCCAGCAATCTGTTGCCTACCGAGGTCAATCTCGGTGCGCTGAGCGCAACTCAGACCGTTTTGGGGTCAATTTATAACAACGACACCGTAGATGTTTATCGCTTTAGTCTCGACACTGCCCGTGCCCTAACCCTCAATCTCTCTGGCTTAAATGCAGATTCTAATCTGCGGTTGATTCGCGATGCTAATAACAACCGGATCGTAGACGTTGGCGAGATGCTTGCCTCCTCTAACCAAAGCGGCACCTTATCAGAAACTTTGACTCAAAATTTGCAAGCAGGCGCTTACTTTGTCCAGGTCTACCAATATAGTGGCGAGACGAACTATATCCTCAACCTGACGACCGCAGCGATTTCTGCTCCAGTTGATGCTGGCAATACCCTGGCAACGGCTCGTGATATTGGTATCCTCAACAGTCTGCAAACCTTTAGCGACTATGTTGGCAGCGGAGATGCAAACGATTTCTACCGCTTTACGCTTAACGGCACAAACAACGTCAGCCTAAACCTATCGGGCTTGAGCGCGGACGCTGACTTGCAGTTAATCCAAGATGTGAATGGCAATGGCGCGATCGATGCTGGTGAAACCCTTGCCTATCCCTGGCAAAACGGCACATTGCCTGAAAGTTTGACGATCCGGCTGGCAGCAGGAAACTACTACATCCGGATCTTTCCCTACAGCGGCAGCACCACTTACACCCTAACTGCCTCAGCCACTCCAATTACACTTCCCACCGGATATAACCTTAACTATGGCTATGGATTAGTCAATGCGGCGGCTGTCGTTGCTCAAGTCACTGAACAATCTCCCTATGCCAATGTGCCAAACTTGGGTGGCAATAGCTGGAATTTGGATCTAGTCAATGCTCCAGAGGTTTGGGCACAGGGCTTCACAGGGGAAGGAGTGGTGGTTGCAGTTGTTGATACTGGAGTGGATTACACTCACCCCGATCTGGATGCCAATATTTGGGTAAACAGCGGCGAAGTTGCTGGAAATGGGATTGACGATGACGGCAATGGCTATATCGACGATGTGCGCGGCTGGGACTTTGCGAACAATGACAATACCCCCCTGGATCTAAATGGTCATGGCACCCATGTAGCAGGCACGATCGCCGCTGAAAATAATGGTACTGGATCGATTGGTGTTGCTTACAATGCCAGAATCATGCCTGTCAGAGTGCTAGATGCTGACGGCGGCGGCACCTTGAGTAATGTGGCGGCAGGAATCCGCTATGCTGCGAACAATGGCGCAAGGGTGATTAACCTCAGCCTTGGTGGTGGTTACTCTGACGAGGTTGCATCTGCGGTGCAATATGCGGCAGAACGAGGAGCGATCGTGGTGATGGCATCCGGCAATGAGTTCAGTGCCAGCCCTGGGTTTCCGGCTAACCTGGCAACCCAATGGGGCATTGCAGTGGGAGCAGTCAACATCAACAGCCAGCTAGCCAATTTCTCAAATGATGCCGGATTGCTTGCTGTCAACTATGTGGTCGCACCGGGTGTGGATATCTACTCGACCCTACCCACTAATGGTTACGAAAACTCTAGCGGCACCTCAATGGCAACACCCCATGTGGCAGGCGTTGTCGCTCTAATGCTGAGTGGCAGACCTACTTTGACCACAGAGCAGGCTATCAGTGCGTTAACCAATACGGCGACCAGAACTGGCATTACAGTGTAGTTGACATTGTTAGACCACTGATTTTTCGGAGGGCGTTTCGCGAAACGCCCTTACAAAGTCATTTTCTAAGTTAGAAGAGTTTACGCTTCAATTTTCACCGAAAGAATTTTGTCATTTTGACGAATGGCATTGACGACATCCATATCAGTGGTTTTACCAAAAACGGTGTGTATTCCATCCAAATGTGACTGGGCTGAATGGCAAATGAAAAACTGACTGCCACCCGTATCTTTGCCAGCGTGTGCCATGGAAAGTGAACCTGCTTCGTGCAAATTGGGGTTAATTTCGCACTTGATTTTGTAGCCTGGTCCACCTGTTCCTGGTGCGCCTGTTGCACCGGGGCGAGTGTTGGGGCAGCCTCCTTGTACCATAAAATTGGAGAGAACCCGATGGAAGGCTAGCCCATCATAAAAGCCACTGTTGGCGAGTTCTACAAAGTTTTTGATCGTGTTAGGGGCATCTTGGTCAAATAGTTCTAGATGAATGGTGCCCTTATCGGTTTCCATGGTGGCGCGGGTCATAACTGTCTCCTAAGGACACGAATCGAAACATTATGATCCTACAGTGTTAGGGCGATCGCTTCGCCTATCAGATCCCCTATTGGCAATTTCAAACAACATCTATTGAGGATGACAATGATCGCGATCGCGCAATGGCAAAAAACATGGCAGCAACTTGGTGTTGATGGCAGCGCAGAACTTT
>JBBSCL010000209.1:0-6029 GCA_038250345.1 Leptolyngbyales cyanobacterium | reverse complement strand
GTGAAATATCCTTGTAATTCCTGCTGCCGCTGCGCCTCTATTTCTATCTGATGCTTCAATTCTGCAACTTGCGGTTTAGGGCGCGGTTCGTAGCGATCGCCCTTCAACTTGAAATACAGCTTATCTTCCGACAATAACCAGTAGGCGGCATAACACAGCGGCGGACTTTGTTCGGAAAATAACAGTAGCGCCATTTCTGCCGGATCAATTGTTTCCCGATCTTCGACTAACAGCTCCCAAGCGACTTCTAGATTAGATAGATCTAGGTAAGGCTCAACCTGCTTCAAAAAACCTGGAATACTAGACGGCTTATAGGTTTCCCCGGTGACTTGATACTCAATTTGGCGGGGATGGATTGTATGAGATTGGTCATGATCATCAATCGCAATCCAGTGCTTTTTACCTTCAGGACGCTCTACTACAGCGAGACGGCGATCGCTGTTGACCCGAAATTCTACAAGGGTTCCCTTCTCCATAGATAAAAGCAAGTTGAAGAAAGCAGTAACGTCAAGCCGCAGCGTTTATCAATCTAAAAATGACTGCTAGGGTTTAAGCCTTCAAAAGGCAAAAACCTGCACAGTCTACCGTGATCGGAAGATCCAGCGATCGCGCTGCTTTCGAGAAACAGCCGCAATTTACCTTGGGCGACTTTAACCCTCTGCGTTAATGAAAGGTAGAAGCGCTACAATCCGCGCTCGCTTGATGGCTTCAGTCAGATTACGCTGTTGTTTGGCGGTCAAGCCAGTAATGCGACGAGGCAAAATCTTTCCTCGTTCTGTGATGAACTTACGCAAAAGATCCACATCTTTATAATCGATGGGGTCTTCAGGCTTGATTGGAGAAACGCGACGGCGAAGATAGGTCATGAGTGCAAATAGTTAATGAAAAGTGTTAGTGGTCAATTTGTACAAAAATAGTATTGGAGGATAGTTGTTGAATCAGCGATCGCCCAACCAAGAGACATTTCTGCTACTTAATTTCTTTATGTACGTTGTGCTTGTTACAGTGAGGGCAAAACTTCTTCAGTTCTAGTCGCGCCGTAGTGTTGCGGCGGTTTTTCTTGGTGGTGTAACGAGACACACCCGGAGAGCGCTTATCCGGATTGGTGCGACACTCGGTACATTCCAGCGTAATAATGATCCGTACGTCCTTACCCTTAGCCATAATCCTAACAACTCAACGATTGAGACAAAATTTCGACACGAATGTCCATTATTTCACACGACGCTTAGCTTCGGCAAACATTTGCTTAATTTTAATATCCAGCGAGTAGCCGCGACCGCTTTGAACAATAATCGTGTGGGCAACGCGATCGTGAAATGCCTGCCGATTATTAGTATCCGTAAACGCAAAGCTGCAATCCACCAGCAAAGGAATTGGGGCTACCAGCAGAAAACCATTGGTTGGACTAAGGCTCTCCAGTCCAATCAAGATCAATAAGCTGCCCAAACCCGTGAGCGTTTCTCGCTTGCTTAAATCCACTAAACTTGGAATGACCCGAAATCGGGGATTGACTAGCTTCATGTCCATTGCCCATCGTCCCAGGCTTTGCCCTCGATTTTGAACTACTAACACCACCCGCAACACTGCCCACAAAATAATGAATACTGGAATGTAAAGGCTGCTTCCCAACAGTAAACTAGGCAGAGCCGCCGCGCCAAAATCGATCGCAAACGCCGCCACACGCCGCTCCATTGGCACTCTTAAATACCGCCCCGTTGCATTTAGCTCTCCGCTCATGGGAATTTAGTAAAGATTATCCTTACTATGCTACTTATTATCAGGAAGAGATGATAGTTTTTCCAATTTACGATGCAGCACCTTAGCCGTGATACCGCTGCATCTAGCTAGGGAGCGACGACATTGTTAAAACCTTGAGCGTTAAACCCCTGAGCAGAGCGCTTATCATTTATTGAAAGCAATTCGAGGAAGTAAACTAATAACCCAAAGCGATGACCTAAAGCAATGACCCAAGGCAATGAAAATGGCAGCCGACTCGATCGCATTGAGTCCATCATGCTTGAACTTGCAACCGCTAGCGTGAGACATGACAACGAGTTTAGCCGTATTAATACAACTCTTGAGAAAATAAATGAGCAACAGGCAGCAAATGCCCAACAGATTGAGGCAAACACCCGACAGGGACGACTCAATCAAGAGAGTATTCATACCCTGACTGCCAGCATTCAAGACCTTCGCAACTTGGTGGCAGACTACATTCAAGGACGTGTACAGGCATAAAAAAACGTCCGATATAAACAACTAGAACTGACGCGAACTTCGGAGGTTTTAATCATCTGGAGCGTTTTTTAGATAGTCAGCATTTGAGAATACAAAAGAGATCGATTATTTGATGTATCAACCCGAAGCAGCGCGATCGCAGAAAATCTTCTAGCGCATTTCATCTACTTGAGGATTTTCGATTACTTCACTTATTGTGACCAAAATCAAGGAAAATTTTAAAGCCGTTTGAGTATGACGAAACGAGTCATATCTTGCCTGGGAAATCCGTTTTGCAGCTAACTATATTTCCCAATTCTCAGGAATCACCCCGATGAAAAATCTGATCCAAGGTTTGCACGAGTTCAAAACAGAATTCTTTTCCGCTTATCAAGAGCGCTTTGAAGAACTTACTCACGGACAAAACCCCAAAGTTCTCTTCATTACTTGCTCTGATTCGCGGATCGTTCCTAGTTTAATTATGCAGACAGAACCGGGCGATTTGTTTGTGATTCGCAATGCTGGCAACATCATTCCACCGTTTGGGGCTGCGAATGGAGGAGAAGGCGCAGCGGTGGAGTATGCCATTCATGCGTTAGGCATCAATCATATTATTGTTTGCGGTCACTCGCATTGCGGTGCGATGAAAGGCTTGCTGCAACTCGGATCGCTAGAAGAAGAAATGCCGCTAGTTTACGATTGGCTAAAACACGCAGAAGCGACTCGCCGATTGGTGCAAGAAAACTACAAAGGCTATTCCAAAGACGAAATGCTGGAAATTACTATCGCCGAGAATGTCCTCACCCAAATCGAAAATCTAAAAACCTACCCAGTCGTGCGATCGCGGATGTATCAAGGAAAGCTTCAGATCTACGGATGGGTTTATTTGATCGAAACAGGCGAAGTGATGGCATACGATCCGGTGACTCATACTTATATTCCGCCTCAAAGCCAAATTGAGCCTTCTCAACCTGGGCAATATCGCTCGACTCAAGCGCCTCCAGTCTTCTGCGATTTGCCTCATCAAGTAGCCGTAGCTCCAGAGCATTCACCCGCGATCGCTGCTAGCAACAGCTTGATTAACGGCACGGCAATGGGCAACGGGCACACTAACAGCAGCCCTAAAAATGCTCCAGGCGGTATCAGTTGGTTAACCCCTGAACAAGCTGATCGCATCCACCGAGGCTCCACATCGAAGTCTTAGCCGAAGACGATGGCGTTTTCAACGCTTCCCCAAATTTTGTTAAGCTGCTCTTAGCTCAGCCCGCTCAAATCCATGCAATTTCGGCGGCGGCGCAGTTTTAGAAGTAACCCATAGCAATTGAGGAATTTCTCCACTGTCATACACCCGAAACTCATTTTCGAGTTTCGCTTCAGCTTTACGAATTGCTTGATTTAATACTAAAGAGCCATCAGGATCAGAAACAGAGCGATGAAAGGTGCCAGGAGGAATGCGGAGAATGTCGCCCCCCATTTCTAACCGGACAATATGAAATGGATATTCCCAATCAAAGTTAACGAGATAAAAGGTGCGTCCACCGGATAACGCCAGCAAATTATCTTCTTGTTTGGGATGTAGATAAAACTGCCAGTTGCCCTTTAAGGAATTGTTTGGACTGACTGCTGGACCGTCATGAAACACCAAATCACGGGCATTGGAGTTAGAGATCGTGATATCAAAAAAACGAACCTTGGGCGTGTCGCGGAATTTTTGGTAGGGTATCAACTCAAACATATCGCTCAGTCTCAATTCTAGTAAGTGCAAGTTGTGAATCGTTTGGGCTGAACAGACAAAACCATGCAGATAGTGGAACTTATCTCACTCGCGTTGGCTCTCCTCTGCTTCCTGTTAGATTCAAACAACTTAACAGTTGTAGGTTTAGCCTAGCCTGAGTAATTAGACATAAACAAAGCCATTCGCGAGTTACATCTATGCAGAAAACGAATAGATGCAGTCAATAACTATTTTTCAGTTGCAAATTTTGGCAAGCGTGGCAGAGTATCGCAGTTTCTCTGAAGCTGCCCTTCAACTAGAGATTTCTCAGTCAGCGGTGAGCCGAGCGATCGCGGCACTGGAAGAAGAACTAGGGGTATCGTTGCTGTCGCGGGGACGGTTTGGGGCACGGCTTACGCCCGTTGGTGAGCGTATTTTGGTTCATGCTCACCAGATTTTGCAGTTGCGCGAACGAATTGATCACGAAATCGATCTAGAGAAAAATCTTAGCGGTGGACGGATTCGCATCGCCTCGTTTCGCAGTGCTGCGACCCATTTGCTGCCGCCGCTGATCGCTCAGTTTTGCCAGCGCTTTCCTAATGTCAAAGTCACGCTGGCGGAAGATGACCCAACCGGGGTGGAACTGGCACTGCGCGAAGGTCTGGTGGATATTGGTTTGGTGCCCCTGCCGCGATCGTCGGATGATCTGGAAACCTGGGAAATTGCCCGTGATGAATTTGTGGTGCTGCTGCCGCCGTCTGCTAAGCCAATTCCTCAGCAGTTAACCTGGCAGGATCTCGCCCAATATTCCTTCATTCTCTATAACTACGCTGAATGTACCTCTGCGGTTCGGGATCACTGGACTGAGTGGCAGCAGTCGTTTAAGGTTGCCCACGAAATTAAGGAAGATTCTACGATTGTCAGCATGGTTTCCCAAGGGTTGGGAGCCGCTGTGCTTCCACGGTTTGCGGCGCTGCCAATTCCTAGCGGCATTCAGGTGCGATCGCTGCCTGTGCCGCTGGAACGCATCATTGGTGCGGCAATCTTTTCCAATGGGTTGCACTCTCCCGCAGCATTTACCTTTCTAGATTTGCTGCGGGGCAGAGGAATGTTTGCATCGAAAAGTTAATCGGTAACTTAGACCGATTTTTTAGGCTAATTCAGCGATCGCAGTGCGAATTGCCTCAACTCGCTGGCGATTTACGCCTAAATCTGACTCGCCAAGTCGCGATGCCGATCGCACTTCAATCACTGGCTCAGCGGGATTAACATAAAATTCCACGTCATCTACAAAGCCCATCAGCGCGCTAGTAAACTCAGCATAAAGGTAATTATCCGTAATCTGAATAATTTGGGTGCGCGGCAGGGATTCAATCATTGTTTTGAGTTGCGCGATCGCCTCTGCGGGGCTTCCCTCATAGGGCAGCGCCTCAATCTGATGCTCAGCATCTTGGCTTTGGCTACTCACACAGTTAGGAGAACTGGGACAAGCCGCCAACTTTCCATCCGTTATCCCCAAATTGGTTGGGCGACTCCCAGAAAACGAAAACAACTTGCCAGACATCGCAATTACCTCAGTGTGAGCAGATGGATAAGCCGCCGCAGGATTCACGAACCCAAACCAACCGACTAGAGTAATCAACGCGGACTGAAACAAAACAGGAAACAGAACACGCCAGAAGGAGCGCGGTTTTTGATTGAGTGGATTAGACATATGTAAGGTGCGATCGCGTTTCTTTACAGTTTGCAACACAAAGCGATCCAACACAAGGCAAACCGCTTACTTGCCGCTTACTTGCCGCGTTGAGATGGGCGCATTCCGCCTTGCCCAAAATTAGCTCGAACGGGTGGTTCCGGCTGTAGCTGCTGGCGACCATTGCGAACAATTCGCAGCATTTCGCCAAGCTGAGATTCCATGTCGTGCAAGGTGCGATCGGCGTAGTCATCGGCTCCGGCTTGAATTGACTCACATTCCGCGATCGCCAGCCGCTGCATTTCTTCCAATTCTTGCTGTGCCTGGTGGCGCATTCGATCAATTTCGGCGATCGTCTGCTCCCGAATCGACTCACACTCTTGCTGCACCCGCTGGCGGATC
>JBBSCL010000208.1:0-6032 GCA_038250345.1 Leptolyngbyales cyanobacterium | reverse complement strand
ATCTTTTAATTAACTGCATATTGCGAGATGAAAATCCATTTACTCAACAAGCGCAGCAAAAAGAGTTTCAGGCATTGTCGTCAGGGTTAGTGTTGGCGGCTGGGCACGATTTGCAAGTGTTGCAAGAATTGTCTCGTTGTGGAGAAGTGCAACTGAGAGATTGGGTGGAAGCGATCGCGCCAGTTTCTCTACCCGCGATCGCCTGGGAGCCAGCCAGCGATTCAGCAGTCACATCCATCAAACTTCAGCTAGAACGGACTAATTGGGCAGAAGGTGTAGAAATGTTTGCTGCTCATTACCGTCAGCACGGCACCGGACTTGCGGCGATGTTTTCTGCGTTGCGATGGCATCAGGGCGAACTCGTCGGCATTGCCCACGCCGATCCGGTAGAACTAGAGGATCTGGTGGGTTACGGCGGACAGCAAGAGGCACTACTGAAAAACACTGAGTTTTTACTCAAAGGTTATCCGGCGCTGCATGTCTTGCTGTATGGCAGTCGTGGGTCGGGCAAATCGTCGTTGGTGAAGGCGCTGCTGAATCGTTATAGCCAGGATGGATTGCGTCTAGTTGAGGTTGCGAAATCGGAGTTGCGAGATTTGCCTGCGATCGCCGATCAACTGCGTCCATTGCCGCAAAAGTTTATTCTGTTTGTGGATGATCTGTCGTTTGGGGAAGACGAAGACGATTACAAAGCATTGAAAGTCGTGTTGGAAGGGAATTTGACGGCGCGATCGCAAAATGTAGTCGTCTATGCTACTTCTAATCGGCGGCATTTGATTCGCGAGTTTTTTGGCGATCGCCCCCGTCCCAAAGATGGCGATGAAATTCATGCTTGGGACACTGTGCAAGAAAAGCTCTCCTTCAGCGATCGCTTCGGGCTAACCCTGACTTTCGAGCCGCCCGACCAAGCGACCTATTTACAGATCGTTCACCATCTGGCTGCCCAAGCTAATATTTCCCTGAACCCAGAAGATTTGGAGTTTCAAGCGCTCCAGTGGGCAACTCGCCACAATGGGCGATCGGGTCGGACTGCCCGCCAATTCATCGACTTCCTCCACGCTGATCTTTCTACAGTGTGATCCCACTTGACGATTCACCTGATAAGCTGTTGGAAATTATTCCTTGATGCCTTAAATATTCGGTTGGTCACTATTCTGAGTAGCACATGGAAGTTGGGAACTGGTTAACTGCGGGTGGAATCGTGATGGTGCCGCTGCTGGGGTTTTCCCTGGTGGCAGTGGCTCTGATTTTGGAGCGGGTGCTGTTTTGGGTCAAGATTACTCGTCGTCAAGATCGGCTGGCGCGGGACGTGTTGGCGATGTACAGCCACAATCCTCGCAATGCATTTTTGAAGCTGGAGAAAAATACTGACCTGCCGATCGCCCGAATTTTTTTGGCGGCATTGGAACTCGATCGCCCCAATCCCGAAGAGTTTCGCTTAGCCTTGGAAAGTTCGGCTCAAGCAGAAATGCCCTTACTCAAGCGGTTTAACACCGTGTTTGAAACCATCATCAGCCTGTCGCCGCTGTTGGGCTTGTTGGGAACCGTGCTGGGATTGATTCGCTCCTTTGCGTCGTTGAAGTTGGGAGAAATGGGCGGCAGCAGCACCCTTGGAGTCAGCGCTGGCATTAGTGAGGCGTTGGTTTCTACAGCAGCGGGATTGGTGGTCGCCATTTTCACGCTGCTGTTTGCCAATACCTTTCGCGGCTTATATTTGCGGCAAATCGCCCTGATTCAAGAATACGGTGGACAGCTAGAATTGCTGTATCGTCGCTACTACGAACAAGGAGTGTCTTCGTCCTATGCGGCTACCGGATGAACCCGATTTGCCATTTCAGATCAACATCGTGCCGATGATCGATGTGATCTTCGCTATTCTGACGTTTTTCATGATGTCATCTTTGTTTTTGACGCGATCGACGGGCGTACCTGTCAATCTGCCCAAAGCGGCAACGGCTGAAGCCCAGAATTCTGGACGTTTTACCGTGACGGTGAATGCTCAAGGACAAATTCAGTTAAATAATCGAGCGGTGCTGTTGTCTGATCTGAAGCCGCGACTGCAAGCGTTGGTTGGAACTCAGCCAGCGCAGGTGATCATCAATGCCGATGAACGGGTGAGCCACGGTCAGGTGGTGGCGGTGATGGATCAACTGCGCCAAGTGACCGGGGTGAGATTGGCAATCGCGGCACAGCCTAAATAACCAACTTGCCTAAAACTAGACTAAAACTGAACTCCAACCGTCGTTGCTTGTCCATTGCGGCTGATGGTGAACTGGGCAGAAGCGGGAGCGTTGCTGATAAACGCTCTGAGGTCGTCAAAACTCTGGAGGATGTTTCCGTTGACTCCCAGCAGGCGATCGCCCACTTGCAAGCCGCTATTTTCTGCTGCTGAACCGCGATTCACACTTTGAACGACTAACGTTCGAGTATCCACAGTTACGCCTAACTGTGCGCCCGCGATTCGTGAAACGATCCCTTTGGGAATCGCTGGATTCGTGCCTGCTCTGGGCGATGGAACGGTTGAATCTGAGTTGAAACCAGGATTTCTATATTGAGGCATAGGTACTTGGGAGGACTCGTAGCCTGGATTATAGCGATCGTCGTTGGGCGTTGGAATGACCACAGCGCCGCCAGAGTATTGACCATTGGGACGAGACGCGAACTGATTATTGGGTGTCTGCTGCTGATAGATTCGGCTATTTTGACGCGATCGCCAAATTGGATATTGCGGCTTTGGCAATACAATTCCACCGGGAAATTGAGACATTGCCGAATCAGTAGGCGGCTGATAGATCGGCGTTTGATTATAAATTGGCGACCCCGAAGCTATGTTTCCAGAACTGTTTTGGGCAATAAACGATCGGGCAGTTTGCACACTGGTGGCAATGCTGATCCCCGTATTGCTGCCCCGTGCCGATTCCAAAATCGCCTTATTCACTCCCACCATTTCGCCCAGCGTATTCAACAGCGGACCACCCGAATTTCCGGGCTGCAACACCACCCGCGATTGCAGATCGCCATTGCTTCGCACACTGCTAAAAGTGCCTGTTGTCAGCACTCCCGGACGACCATAAGGACTGCCGATCGCCAACACTGGTTCTCCCGATTGCGGCGTGCTGGTCGCCAAGGGCACCGTGGGCAGTTGTCCCCCAGTTTGCAGTTGAATTAGGGCTAAATCGGAACGGCGATCGATGGCAATCACCTGCCCTGAATAACTTTGTCCATCGAACGTTCTCGCAGACACCCGGCTGCCCACTGCCCCATTCACCACATGATTATTGGTGATCACCAATCCATTCGAGCTAACCACACTGCCAGAGCCAATTTCTCGCCCTGCAAACACCGTCACCACAGCCGGATTCACCCGCTGGTAAATTGTCTCTGCTGATCCTGCGATCGCGCGTGATTCATAGGCGATCTGCACAGGAGCGCTAATCGTTGGAATAGGCGTAATCACCAAAGCCGAAGCAGCAAACAACAGCAAATATCGTAGTTTCATGGCATCTGAGTAAAGAGCATTGGGTGCGAACCAACCTAGCTTCCAGTCCCTCAGAACGTTGGAACAGTGATTTTAGCGTTCCCCTTTTAAAGCCGCTTATTCTAAAACGGTGAACAAACTGTCACACCATTTCCAAAACTTTTGCGGAAACAGAAGAAACTAAAAAGTATCAAGTAGAAGAGAGTGGTTACTGTTCCGACGCTCTGGCACCCCCAGGGCGTTTTTAATGTTTAAACGGAAAGCTAGAGAGTATCGTTACCTTTCATGGGGTTCAGCAGGGCATCCGGATGGTTCTTAGTAAACACCTCGTCCTTTTTAGTGCCCTACTCTGACAGGTAAACCTAACGCACGATTAGGAAAAAACTAGAAGGTAAGTAAATACCCTATCTGCAAGAGAGAATTGTTTAGGATGTTGCTTGGATTCTACTTTCTTCGTTTGTATTTCTAATGTTTTTATTTCTTTCTAAGCTATTGCCGCTGTTTTTGTATCCTATCGGTTTAGCGTGCCTACTGCTGCTGCTAGCGTTAGGGCTAATGCTTTGGCGACGATCCCGCCTCGCGATGATCCCCGTTGGATTAGCGCTAATTATCTTAATGGTGAGCAGCAATGGCTGGGTTAGCATCTCGTTGCTGAAATCGTTGGAATTTCAACATTTGCCCCAAGGCGAGCTACCCAAAGCAGATGCGATCGTGGTGTTGGGGGGAGCCACTAAACCCGCTTTTGCGCCCCGTCCGTGGGTGGAGGTGAATGAAGCAGGCGATCGCGTGTTGTATGGTGCCAAGCTCTATCGATCAGGTAAAGCGCCTCGCCTGATTTTGAGTGGAGGACGAGTGGACTGGCAGGGAAACAATGATGCTCCAGAGTCGGCAGATATGGTGGCGCTCATGAAAACAATGGGAGTTCCCGATGCGGCAATGATCCAGGAGCCAACTTCGCGGACGACTCGTGAGAATGCGGTCAATGTCAAGCAAATTATGAAGGCTCAGGGAATTGGCAAAATTCTGCTAGTCACTTCGGCGGTGCATATGCCGCGATCGCTGCGAATTTTCCAAAAGCTGGGGATTGATGCGATTCCGGCACCGACTGATTTTTTGGTCAGCGATCGCGATTTGGAAGTATTACAAGCGAGTCCCCAATCTTTGGCGTTGAGCTTTCTACCCGAAGCCGAACAGCTTAGCAACATTACCCGCGCCCTCAAAGAATATGTGGGCATGGTGATCTATTGGCTGCGCGGCTGGATCTAGCTCAGCCATTCCTTTGTAGCGCCTTAGAAAAACTATGAAGTTTCACAAACCCTTTAGTGAGTAAACGCTCACCTAAATGTAAACAAACGTAAACAAAAATGTCCTTTTTGTTATCAAATTGTGTCAGTTAAGCTCCCAAACCCGCACGAAGTAAGCTTTTTTGATACAAACAGTGATGTGCAGCTTAAAACGTAAGGTCTGATTTCTCGCTGTCATTGTGTTCTCGGTTTTTTGTTTAATGTCCCGCTTTTCATTTCGGTCGTGGGCAATTGAAAAATCGAAGACCTTTAGATACTTAGCATTGACCTTTAGTGACGACTGCTTGCAATCGCATGATTTAAGGAGCCTAACCGCATGTTTACTCACGTCAAGCCCATCATCAGACATGTTGCACCTGAAGCCCTGGGTGGGAGAAGTCTGGTGAAGGTGGTTTATGTCGTGCTAGAGCCTCAATATCAAAGCGCTCTGTCTGCCGCTGTTCGTTCGATTAACCAGAACCATCCTAGTATTGCTGTTGAAATTAGCGGTTACCTGATTGAGGAACTTCGTGATCCCACGAATTTTGACGATTTTAAGCGAGATGTTTCTCAAGCCAACATTTTTATCGCCTCGTTGATTTTTCTAGAAGATTTGGCAGACAAGGTGGTAGAAGCGGTGGAACCTTACCGCGATCGCCTCGATGTCTCGGTTGTCTTCCCCTCCATGCCCCAGGTGATGCGCCTTAACAAAATGGGCAGCTTCTCCTTAGCGCAAATTGGGCAATCTAAGAGCGCGATCGCCAGCTTCATGAAAAAGCGCAAGGAGAAATCGGGCGCAGGCTTTCAAGATGCGATGCTGAAGCTGCTCCGCACGTTGCCCCAAGTCCTCAAATACCTGCCGATGGACAAAGCGCAGGATGCCCGCAATTTTATGCTCAGCTTTCAGTACTGGCTGGGCGGTTCTCAAGAAAATCTGGAGAACTTTCTGCTGATGCTGGCAGATAAGTATGTATTTAAGGGCGAAGTGGCTGCAAACGGGAGTGCTGCTCCGATTTTTCAATATCAAGACCCGGTGACCTATCCTGACCTTGGCATTTGGCATCCGCTCGCGCCAACGATGTACGAAGATGTCAAGGAATATCTCAACTGGTTTTCCTCGCGCCGCGATCTGCCGGAGGAAATGCGCGGTCCTCTAGTGCCCACAGTTGGGCTTGTTTTACAACGGACTCATTTAGTCACCGGCGACGATGCCCATTATGTAGCGATGGTGTCTGAATTTGAGGCAATGGGCGCACGGGTGATTCCAGTGT
>JBBSCL010000207.1:0-6033 GCA_038250345.1 Leptolyngbyales cyanobacterium | reverse complement strand
GCGATCGCTCGTGCCTTGATTGCTCAGCCTCAAGTTTTATTGCTCGATGAACCCACAAACTCATTGGATATAAGTCAGCGCCATCAGTTTTTCTCACTCTTAAAACAATCCGGCTACGCGACCACTGTTTTGATGGTGACGCACCAATTTGATCTCGTTGACGCTTGGTGTACCCGTGTTTTGCATTTTCAGCAAGGGCAGTTAATCGCCAATCAACTCGCGAATCAGATTAACTGGCAAACCCTTGAAGCAACCTTGCAGCAAGCCGCGATCGCTGAGACAGAAGAATGGGCGTGAACGGTCAAAAAATTAGAAAATGAAAAAGGCTCTCCTACTGGGAGAGCCGTCGCTCGATCAAGAGGTTAGAAACAGAACTTTATAACTTTAGAATCTTGCGCCCTGTCTACCTTAGCCACACTTTGCAACAGATTAGTTAAACCGAACGCCTAGAAACTTCCAGCACTTTTAAAAAGCTGAAAGAAACCGCTTAAACGGCTTCCTGGTTTTTTTCGCTCGTGCGGATGCGAATGATTTGATCAACTGGAGTCACAAAAATCTTGCCATCGCCGATCTCACCAGTCCGAGCCGCCACGGTAATCTTATCGATTACCATGTCTACCTGTTCATCTTCAACCACAATTTCAACCTTAAGCTTTTGCAAAAACTCCACGGTGTATTCTGACCCGCGATAGCGCTCAGTTTGCCCCTTCTGACGACCAAAGCCTCTCACCTCAGAAACCGTCATGCCGACGATGCCTGCGTTGACGAGCGCGATCTTTACTTCATCAAGCTTAAACGGGCGAATAATAGCCTCGACTTTTTTCAACTCCTTCACTCCTTATTTTTTATGGGCTGCTTTGTTATTTAGCATGTCACTTTCTATCACCGTCCACAGCGAATATTTTGTAACAGAAGGCACACTCTGCCCTCTGGCGATCGCGCACTTTATCAAATATCTGCCCAATAGCTAGATATAAAAGATATTTCAAGCATTTATACAGGCAATCTCTACCGTGAAGGCAGCAACGGACGCACAATCAAAAATCCGGTGCCAAACGCCGTCACAATAATCATGCAAATGACCAAAACTAGCCACCAAGCACCAATTTCTTTTGCTTCTCCCTGCTGGGTCGAATCAGGCTGACTCGGTTGCCCCGTAAAAAGCTTGCCAGTAAGCTGCTTCAAAGGATTTTTGGCAGGGTTTGCAGCGGGCAAATGATTCAACTCAACCGGTTTTGCCAGGGTCGCAGCCATTAATGAAGCCTCGGCGACTGGACTTGAGAAATTGTCTGTGCCTGAAGTGCCTGCCTGCAAATTGGTATCTGCAAGCTGACGAAGGTAGAGCGCTGACTGGACGACCCGCTCAATTTCTAGCCGCAACTGCTGATTTCTTTGAACCAAATCATCATTTTGACCTTTAAGAGAATCGAAAGAATTTCGAGTGGATTGCAATTCACTCGCAACTTCGCGATAAACCGAGATGGGAACAGACGGGCTACGCGCAACTCCCTGTTTTGAAACGGGCGCAGATATTTTGGAAGGGTGCATGATCGATTTAGTATTGACGTTGGCAGTCATAGCGCAGAGGTGTTTGTGGATACAGCAAAAAATGATTGCCCACACGATAAACCTAAACTCAAAAAGTGACCGTTTTTCTTGAGCTTGCGAAGGGCGAAGGAGGGAGAAGATACACTATTACTACCCATTGCTGCCATTGCTGAAAATTGAAACAAGCCATTGCTGAATTTGAAATAAGGAGAAATCCATGAAACTGGAAGAGAACAAGATGAAATTTCAAGTCATCTTTACCTTCGATTCAGAATATCAAGGCTACGTCGCAGAAGTTCCTGCCCTGCCCGGATGTCTGAGCCAAGGCAAAACCATGGATGAAGCAATTGCTAACATTCGAGATGCCATTAAAGGCTATTTATACGTTCAAGAAAAACACAATCAGCCAATCCAACTGCAATTTTTAGACATCTTTCTGGGTGAGGTTGCTGTTTAATGGGTCGTCTATCCAATTTCTCTGGCAAAGAAGCAATCAAAATCTTTGAGAAATTTGGCTATCTGCTCGATCACCAAACCGGAAGTCACATAATTCTTTGGCATAAAGAAAAGCCAACGCTATCGATTCCTAACCATCGAGAATTAGCTCCCGGTTTATTACGCGCCTTGATTCGTCAAGCTGAGCTGACAGTCGAAGAGTTTTTAGCCAATCGATGATACCAAATAACTCCTCAGCGATCGCCTCAACAGCGAGTGACATACTCAGCCGAGCCACCCATCACGAAATCGAAAATATCTTTTTCTCAGACCCCTTTTAAATAATTTTGGCAAACTGAATAAGTCAGCGCTTACGCGATCGCGCGTCTCACCACATTTATCCATCTTCTACATCACTATCATGAGTCAATTTTCTACTGATGCCATCTCGGCTGAATCTGAGTTGTTGCTGCGTACCGAAGAGAAGTATGGGGAGCGGTTAATTGAATCAGGACAACTGATTACCTTTCCCAATCCGCGCATTGGCAGACGCTACGAGATTCATCTGGTGTTGCCTGAATTCACTTGCAAATGTCCTTTTTCGGGCTACCCCGATTTTGCAACGATTTACCTCACTTACGTTCCTAACCAAAAGGTGGTAGAGCTAAAGGCAATCAAGCTTTATATCAACAGCTACCGCGATCGCTATATTTCGCACGAAGAATCGATCAACCAAATTTTGGATGACTTTGTTGCGGCTTGTGATCCGCTAGAGGTGAAAATTAAAGGCGATTATAATCCACGCGGTAACGTGCATACCGTGATTGAGGTAGAGCATCGTCACCCATGATCTCAAGCCTGATGTGAAAAGTAGGAAGTGGGCTGTTGATAACTTCCAAGGTTGGGCACACTGAGTAGTAAGGCGGTGCAATAACGCGATCGCCGCCTTTGAACTATTTATGAATCAGCCACTTGAATTGTCAGTGACCCTACCCATGTCCGTTCCTGCCGAAAGTCTGTTGCTGAAGCTTCCTCCAGAAGCACGACGGTGGGCTGAGAGCCTGCCTTGGTCGCAGCGACGCTATGTGCTGTCGTTATGTCATCTGATGGGTGCTGCCGCGCCAGAAACGCGCGCAAAATTCTTAGATGACTATACTGCCGATGGGCTGGTATCTAAAGTTCTAGAAGATCGTGACACAAAGCAAAAAGTCAAAGAATATCTGAAGGAATTTAAGGTCAAAACTGACCTGGATACAAACTCGCTACGGCATTATATTCGTCAGTTTTATATTCATTCGGCGCAAGATATGCGAACTCAGCCTCAGCTTTATCTAGAGTCGGCGTTGCGGCTGGTGATGAGTACGGAAGAACGCAATAATGTGTTCTCATATATTTTGGGCTTTGAATTGATTAAGATGATGTTTCGCATGAGTTGGTATCAGCAGGAAAAGCTGTATCGCTTGCAGCGTAACCAGGAAGAGTTTTTGCAGACTTACATCAAGCCGATTCAGCACGCCCATCGGATTAATCAAATTATTGTGCCCAAGGATGAAAACCTATTTTTTGCGCGGCGCGATTATTATGTGAAAAAGCCAATTATGTCTGAGAAAAAGCTGGTGGAGTTGGCGATCGCCACCTTTCCAACCGATGTCACCACAAACATAGGCTTTTCCCTGATTCGCCATTCTCAGTCGCTCGTATTCGACTATCACTATATTTTTGAGCTTGACCAAGACGCAATTTATCTGCAATGACTGATTCCCCTGCTGACTTAATTGCAGAACTGACCCAACTCTACCAAACCTACGAAACCGCGCTCTGCACCAACGACTTGGCAACCCTGGATGCGCTGTTTTGGGAATCAACCGATGTCGTGCGGTTTGGCGCAACCGAAAACCTGTATGGGATTGACGAAATTCGCCAGTTTCGCCAGAATCGCCCGACGCAAGATTTAGCGCGAGAAATTTTTTGTTTAACAGTGGTGCCGCTTGGCGACGATACGGCAGCAATCACCTTAGAATTTCGCCGAACTATTAACGGAGTGGCGCGATCGGGCAGGCAAAGCCAGTTTTGGCGGAAGTTTCCCCAAGGCTGGCGGATTGTGTCTGCTCATGTGTCGCTGTTGCCAATTTAGTTGAATGGGATAGAAGCGCGATCGCCCAGTCCTCTTTTCCTCCTTCTCCCTTAACCGCATTTGCACTTGCATAATAGAATGCGAGTGAGGTAGCAGGAGAGTGTTTGTATGAGTCAGCGCGATCGCCCATTAATTCAACGGTCAAAGCGACAACTCAGTAAAGGAATTGGGTGGATGGTTATAGCAGGCGCGATCGCCCTGACGGGATGCAATGCCGAGCAGCCTAACCCTGCGCCCACAGAATCGCCAATTGTCCAATCTCCCGATCCCACTGCCACCGGATTGTTGCCCAATCCCAGCCCCACTGAGACGCTACCGAGTGTTAGCCCAACTCCCTCTTTAACTCCGTCTCCAACAGTGGAAAAACCGGAATCTGTCAAGGCTGTGGAAACTAATTTAGCGGGATTAGTTGGCAAAGCTGGAAATTTAACCATCCAATCGGTCGATTGTCCAGCAGTTTTGACAGCACCCCAACCTGGAAGTCCAAATGTCACAAGCCCCAAAACCTACGACTGCCAAATTAATTCGGATGCGGGTGTTTTTACCGTCCAAGTAGAGCCAACCACCGATCCCCAAAAATTTCGTTGGGGCACCAAGGGAATGCTGCTGCTCTCTAAATTGAATGACTTTATTCAAAAAAGTGCTGAGAGCAAAGATCTGGGTAAGGTGGCTGTGGATTGTGGTGGCAAAATTCGACCCGCTAAGGCTGGAGAAACCTTTGATTGTAAAATTACCGATACCAAGGGTTCACTTCGCACGATTAAGGTAACGGTTCGCGATGAAGCAGGCAATGTCTTTATTGCGCCGCTTTAAATTGCAGCTAATAGCTTTTGGCTATTGACTTTTTGCGGCTGAGATACCACACCAACGCCACAAACAAGCCAGTGCCGATCGCGTACTTGACTAAATCAGGAATCGCAGGTTGTGGGGAAATAAAGCCCTCAATGATGCCAGCAATGACGAGCATGGGCACGATCCCAAAGACCAAATTTGCTGCCTCCATTCCGTAGACTTTGAGAGCATCCGCGCGGCGATATTTGCCTGGAAATAGGATGGCTCTTGCCAGCAGAAAGCCTGCTCCTCCCGCTAAAAAAATAGCAGGCAGTTCTAACGCGCCGTGGGGAAAGACGAATGCCCAAAAGGGAATGGCGAGATTGTTTTGCCCAACGAGTGCCCCAATGGTGCCAATCAGCAAGCCGTTAACGAGCATAATATAAGCAGTTGCCAGTCCAGCCGTCATGCCACCCGCGATCGCCGCAAACGACACCTTAATGTTGTTGATCATGATGCTGCTTGAGGCGAGTGGCTCAATCCCCAAAATGGAACCCATCCACAGTTCACCGCGATCGCGCACTTTTTCAATCATCTCTGCGGGCAGCAATAATTGCATAAACATCGGGTCGTGCCATGCCAGCCACCATGCCACCAATCCAGCGAATATAAAAAGCGCGGTTGCCAAGGCGATATAGCCACCTGCCTGTTGAACTGCCGCCGGAAAACCCCAGCGATAAAACTCCAGCACGGCTTGCCATTCCTGCTTGCGATCGCCCTGATAAACTTGGGCATAGCTACGGGTGGTCAAGGTTTGCAGATCACGGGTAATTTGTTCTCCAACCTGATTTGTTTTTGCCCGCGCCAAATCTGCCGACACCGAGCGATAAAGACTAGCAAGCTGCCGAATTTCCTCTGCCTTAAGTGATTTCAGCCCTTTGCCTTCCAGTTTTTTCAGTAAAACATCCAAAGCTTGCCAGCTAGGCTGCCGCCGACCAATCCAGCGCTGAATATTCATAGATGTTTATATTTGCAAATAACGAAAATAAGTGGATTAGGATAGCGCTATCATTCACCGTTGTAGCAGGAGTGTAACCCATGGCTGGAAGTTCCAGTTCCAATCAGCCGCTCAATGCCGGAAACCT
>JBBSCL010000206.1:0-6035 GCA_038250345.1 Leptolyngbyales cyanobacterium | reverse complement strand
AGCTACACCTTCCAACGCTATCTGGGCAGTATGGAAGGTGCCGTACTTTCTGGTAAGCTGTCAGCGCAGGCGATCGCAGGCGGTTTGCACACAACTGGTGTTTCTACAGGCAGCAATGCTGCTGAAAAGCCCCTTGTCAACGTTTAGTTTTCAAGAAATGCTTGATAGACTCAGTTGATCCTTACAGCCTTCTCAAAACTCTTGATGAAAACCCGCGTTAAGAGTATATAACTGGCTGATAAGGATGATAAATGCTCACTTTCCAGTAGGGGTAACTGTATCCTTGAACCGCCTTAACCTGCAATGTTCGTCAAGCGTTCCTAGGGACATGCTGAAACTGCCTGATCATTCTCGTGTCAAATCGCTGGCATCCCTTGAGGATTCCTATGAAATGTGTCGCCAAATTACGGCGAAATATTCCAAAACGTTTTATCTTGGCACGATGCTGATGCCCGAAGAAAAGCGTCGGGCGATTTGGGCGATCTATGTGTGGTGCCGTCGTACTGATGAATTGGTGGATGGTCCTTGCGCCAGTTTTACCACCGATGAAACCTTGAATGATTGGGAGCAAGAGCTAGAATCTATCTTTGCAGGTCATCCCATTGATGATCTAGACGTAGCCCTAATCGATACACTAAGCCGATTTCCGCTCGATATACAGCCCTTTCGAGACATGATCGCAGGGCAGCGGATGGATCTCTATCGCTCTCGCTATGAAACCTTTGAAGAACTAAATCTTTACTGTTACCGGGTAGCGGGGACGGTGGGCTTGATGACTACTCCGGTGATGGGAGTTGATGATACCCGTCGCACTACGCCCTGGGATCTTTATCAAAAGAACGCAGTTGACCCCACTGAACAAGCGATCGCCCTGGGCATTGCTAACCAACTCGTGAATATTTTGCGCGATGTCGGTGAAGATGCCCGTCGTGGTCGAATTTATATTCCATTAGAAGACCTTGCCCTATTCAACTACACCGAAGCCGATTTGATGAATCAAGTTGTGGACGAGCGTTGGCGCGAACTCATGAGTTTTCAAATTCAGCGGGCACGTAAGGTTTATACCTCGGCAGAATCAGGAATTAGCACGCTCAGCCCCGATGCCCGCTTTCCGGTATGGGCGGCGCTGATGCTCTACAGCGGTATTTTGAATGTGATTGAACAAAACGGCTATGACGTGTTTCGTAAACGAGCTTATGTTCCGTCTTACAAAAAGCTGCTGTACCTCCCGATCGCCCGATTAAGAGCCGCTGTTTTGTAATCAGGTTTTGGGTTTCAGGTTGCGGGTGGCGATCGCCCGTCTAAGAGCCGCCGATTTGTCAATAAAACACACAAGAATTCGTAGGACAATCCCTTGTGGTTGCCCTTCATTTTGGCGAGGGTAGGCACAAGGCACTACCCCTACGAGTAGAAATTATGTTTACATTCAGCAATGCCGATTTGTGCGGCAGAATGAGTAATGGGAATAGTTCTATTCCCTGCTTTCTGTTCCCTATCTTCTGGATTTAATGGACTGGCAAGAACTTTATGGCAATTGGGTTTTGGTTCCCGATCGCCCCACTGCAATTATTCATTTCCTCGGCGGCGCGTTTGTAGCAACGGCACCGCAGGTCACCTATCGGCGATTGTTAGAACGACTGGCGGCAGAAGGTTACGCCGTGATTGCCACCCCGTTTATCAATACGTTTGACCATGGGGCGATCGCTCAAACCGTCTATCGCAACTTTAACAGAGCCGTGGAAGCGCTCAGTGAAACCCGTTTTCGCAGCCGCTATCTGCCGATTTATGGCATGGGTCACAGCATGGGCTGCAAGCTGCACCTGTTAATTGGCAGCCTTTATAAAGTGGAGCGGGCAGGAAATATCCTGATTTCTTTTAATAATTATGCTGCACGAGATGCGGTTCCTCTGGTTGAACAGGTGACTTCAGTTCTGGCTCAGTTTAGTTCCGCCTTTTCAGATTTATCGTCGAATTTAAACGTTGAGTTCACTCCTTCGCCGCTGGAAACCAATCAAATTATTTCTGAGCGCTACCAAGTGCCGCGTAACTTACTGGTGAAGTTTAGCAATGACACGATTGACCAAACGAGAGGTTTAACGGAGATACTGCAATTGCGGTTTCCAGAAATGGTAACGGTGCAAAAGCTCATGGGAAGCCATTTAACGCCGCTAGGTTCTGATGTAAACTGGCAGGCAGGAGAAAGTTTTGCGCCGTGGGATGCGATCGCCCAGTGGATGCGGCAAGAAGCATACCGAGAATTGCATCAATTAGAGCGCACCATTTTACGCTGGCTGAATCCGCTGGAAATTTGATAAGGGAGTGCGATCTCGCCCATCAGCCCGATGCTGTTAAATGTCAATCATCTACCTAACTAGGTTAAATCGTTTCGTGGGATGTATTCGAGCTGCTTTCTCAGTCATTATGATGCTTTTGCTAACCGCTGCACTATGCTGGTTTGTGGCAGGCTTTTTACAACTAAATCCTCTATTTGGCGTTGTGTTTCTTTTGCTAGGTAGCTTGGGAGTCGTGCTGCTAGTGGATATTATTCAAGCTCAAATTTTCCCGTAACCATTCGAGAATCTTGTGTTAGGATTGGCGAGTCCAATTTTGATATTGTTAAATGTATGGGTTTTGACGCGGAAACTGAGCAGGCTGGGCTGATGGATATTGAAGCGGTGCAAAGAGCTTTAAATCGTTCTAGAGCTTCTGTTTATCGCTATGCCAACACCGACGCGAATAGTCTCAATCCACTCTACAATGCAAAACGCCTCAATCCAGAGTTCCGCAAGAACCAAGACGACCTGCTGCTGTTTCACCCAAATGAAGTCGCCCGATTTGCAAAAGATGTCCTCAGGATCAAGCAAGTGACAATTGAGGTACGAGAATCGCCCAAAAACCAAACGCAAGAAGTGTTGGAAGCGATTCTAGTAGAGTTGCAAGGGATTCATCACTGCTTGAAAGAGCGATCGCAGTAATCGCCCTTTATAAATTGAAGTTTTCCAAATTATAAATTGCTTTTAGCATCTTGTTTCAAGGATTGAACCATCGCTCCACTTCGCAAAAATCACGGTGGTAATCACTTCCGCATCGCTCAGTTGCCTGGAATCTGCGATCGTCGCGATCATTACTGTAAGAGTTGGGAGAGTACGATCGCGGTTGAGAGGGTGAGGGCGATCGCTTTGGAAGATTTGCGAATCTGTGCGTTAACGAAGCTCACCAGAGGTATCGCTGCTGTAAGACTTAGGAAGAATGCGATCGCTACTATCTCAAACTTTCAATCCAGCACTAAAACTGATTCCATCGGCTCTGTAATAAATCTACGAATCTCTTCCTGAGACTTATCGATCAACGTAACCAGTTCAGTACGAGTGCAGTTGCCAATGCGGAGCCAAACTAGCTTAGGTGGATGTCCATACAAGACACTCCGCTGATAAAAGTCAGAGTCTTTAGAGACAATCGTAAAATCATGATCACGAGCATATTCCCAAATTGTCTCATCAGAAAAACCTCTAAGACCGCACTCTCGAACGTGCATACTGCTAGGAAACTGGATAGAAAACGATTGAGGCAACTTGGGCGACAGATTTTCATCGAACAGCAGTTTCATTAGCAGGGAGAGCCAAACGGCGATCGCGATCAGCAGCAAAAGCAAAACAGGCTTGAATATCTGTCAGGGTTAAATCGGGAAAATCATCTAACACTTCAGAAATGGTCATGCCACCCCCAAGATAGTCAAACACATCTGTTACCGTGATGCGAGTGCCACTGATGCAAGGCTTTCCACTGCGAATATGCGGGTCGATAATAATGCGTTCTTGATAATCCATAGGATGGAAGTCTTTAGGTTGCTAATCATCATAACGGACTATCTCAAAGCTTCCCTAGCAAAGCTTATCTTCTAAAAAAGTGCGCCGTTTGTCATCACTGGCTCTATCAATTGGAAGTTTTAGAGCAATGATAAGAGGATGGGGAGGAAAACGCGATAGCATCTTGCCGCATCCGATGAGCGGTCGCTCTGAAAGATTTGTGAGTCTGAGCGTTAGCGAAGCTTACCGAAGCGATCACTCTGTAAGACTTGTGAATCTATGCAAGACTTGTGAATCTGTGCGATCGCTTTAAGGGTGAGGACGATCGCGCTGTAAGGTTTGGGGAATCTGCGCGATCGTAGTTTTAGGGAAATGATAGGAGATTGGATCGAGGAAGAGGAAGGGGCATTTTTTGATGGAGATGCGATACACTCACTCAATGCCGCGATCGCGGCAGCCTCACTCACTCGAAAGACATCATCATGCATAGACTGGCGGCAACACCGGGCGGTTGGACTCCTGATACAGAAGGCGTGATCTTTGTGGATCAAACTCCCGCCCCGATCGTGTTGATTACCGCAGCGGATACGGACATCAACGCGATCGCCCAGGCAATGCCCTATCTTCCTGGCAACTTCCCGGCTGTGCGGGTAGTCAATCTGTTGCAGCTTCAACAGCAACTATCGATCGACACCTACGCCGAAACGGTTTTAGAGCAAGCGCAAGTGATTGTGCTGCGGCTGTTGGGCGGACGCTCTTACTGGTCTTATGGTTTGGAAGTAGTGCGCGAAACGGTCGAACGGACTGGTGCGACGCTGATTGTGCTGCCGGGAGATAACCAGCCTGATCCAACGCTGATTAGCCATTCCACTTTAGCGATCGCCCAAGTGAACCAGTGCTGGCGCTACTTTTTAGAGGGTGGTGTCGAGAACATGGTCAATGCTTTGTGCTGGTTGGCACATCACGGGGTGTCGCCTGAGTATGGTTATGAACCGCCGCAACTGGTGCCGTCTGCTGGAATCTATCCTTTCTTAATTCCACCTGCAATCCAGACTGCCCCTCAAATTGGGATCGTGTTCTACCGAGCGCATTATTTAGCGGGTAACTTGGCTCCAATCGATGCACTCTGCCAGGCATTGAGCGATCGCGATATATGCCCTATTCCTATCTTTGTCTCGTCACTGCGAGATCCTGATGTGCAGTCAGAATTGCTGCACTATTTCCGTCCTAAAGATGAAGCTGGCATCCAGGTGTTGCTGAATACCACCAGTTTTTCTCTGGCTCAACTAGGAGAGCGAGAGCGCGGCGGTGAACCGACTTCTGACTTTCCAGAGTTGTGGCAACGGTTAGATGTTCCCGTGCTACAAGTGATTTTAAGTGGGGGCGGATTGGCGCAATGGCAGCAGGAATGGCGCGGGTTGTCGCCCCGCGATGTAGCGATGAATGTGGCATTGCCAGAGGTCGATGGACGTATTATTAGCCGTGCGGTTTCGTTTAAGGCAGTGCAAGGTTGGAATGCAGCCTTGGAAACCGAGGTGCTGAACTATCAGCCCGTGGACGATCGCATTCAGTTTGTGGCAGAGTTGGCGGCAAATTGGGCGAAACTGCGGCAGGAGCAGGTATGCGATCGCAAAGTGTCGTTGATTTTAGCCAACTATCCGAGCCGCAATGGTCGCCTTGCCAATGGAGTCGGGTTAGATACTCCAGCAAGCTGTGTGGCAATTCTCCAAGCACTGCAACAGGCTGGATATCACGTTGAGAACATTCCAAAAAACGATGATGAACTGATTCGACGACTTACGGCAGGCATCACGAATGACCCAGAAACGAAAGGGATGAATCCGGTTAGGCAAACCCTTGCGATCGCAGCCTACCAAGCTTGGTTTGAAACACTCCCGGAAACCGTAAAAACTCAGGTTAACCAACGCTGGGGAGATGCCCAAGACTCGTTTGCGATCGCCGGAATTCAACTGGGTAATATCTTCGTTGGCATTCAACCTTCACGCGGGTATGAAACCGATCCTGCACTCAACTATCACGCGCCAGATTTAGAACCGACCCACGACTATCTCGCGTTTTATCACTGGCTGCGTTCGGATTTTGGCACCCATGCGATCGTCCATGTGGGTAAGCATGGCAATTTAGAATGGCTCCCTGGTAAAAGCGTTGCCCTGTCTGAGGACTGCTATCCTGAAGTTGCTTTTGGGGCGATTCCTCATCTATATCCGT
>JBBSCL010000205.1:0-6047 GCA_038250345.1 Leptolyngbyales cyanobacterium | reverse complement strand
TCGGCAAACCACTGCTGGCGCGATTCTTCCCAGGTGTAGAACATATGCCCGCCAGCGTAATGTTTCAGCGTCAGGTTAGGGCGCACCTCTGGATTCAGCTTCATCAAATCCGCCAAATGATTTGAGGCAAAATAGGGCGTGACTAAATCGAAAAATCCATGATTAATTGCCACCTGCATATACGGGTTCAGCGTCATGCCCACCCGCAAATCATCCACGGCTCCGATGAAGCCCTGCTTCAATTCACCTTTGGGATCAAACGTCCAGGCTTTAAACACTTCAATATTTAGCAGATGATAGGTGAGGTCAGTTTCTACGCCCAAAGTATCCCGCAGATGGCTATTGATTGCCCCTGTAAACAGGCGATCAACTCCGTCCAATGTTGGATCACTGCCCTCATACTGCAAGCGATCGGGAAAGGGATCGATCGCTGTCATTGCCGCATCATACAAGCCCACAATTTTGTGCTGATCGCGCAATAGCTCTCTGGCAAAAGCTTCAATCCCAATCCGTCCGGCTTGTCTTTCTACAAACGAGACAGGCAAGCCAATCAAGTCCGCAAGCTGCTGATAGTTACTCTGCCGTTCTTCTGGGGACAGCGTATCGCCCATCGCCAGCATGGGAATGAAAGTTTTGCGAGAAAATTGCTCGGCTGCTGCAATGTGAGCCTGGAGATCTCCTTTGTTGCCTGCCCACTGAGCGCGATCGTGATGCGCTGCCGTAGCTGCAAAAGAGGGAATTAAGGCTGCCCAGCCCGTCAGGTTGTAATCATTTGCGTCAAATAAACTGAACTCCAGCGCTGGCGAGATCAAGATCGCCCCAGAAAGCCCCACGCCAAATTCCTGTTGTAGTTTACGGGCAAGTTTTGCCACTCGAAAGCCGCCGTAGCTTTCACCCGCAATAAAAATAGGAGACAGCCAGCGCTTTTGCCGCGACAAAAATCCCTGAATGAATTCTCCTAACGACTTCAAATCGCGCTCCACATCCCAAAATGCCGCTTCTTTGGGCTTATCGTTCTTGCCTTCCGGCTTCTCGCCAGCTTTTTCAGAGGATTCTTTATCTGGCGGCAAACTGCGGCTAAATCCGGTGCCGATTGGATCGATAAACACCAAATCGGTGAAGCTCAGCCAGCTTTCCAGGTTATCCACCATACGGACGGGCGGTTTGGGTAAGCTGCCATTGGTGCCAAATGCAATGCGTTTGGGTCCCAAGGCTCCCATATGCAGATAGGCAGAGGCAGCGCCGGGTCCGCCATTGAAGACAAAAGTGAGCGATCGCCGCGAGGGAGAATCTGTTTTTGCCAGATACGCCACATGAAACATCTCGGCGATCGGCTTCTCATGTTCATACAGCGTTTGCCACTCAGCCGTCGCAGTATAGGGAATCTGGCGATCGCCCAGGGAAAGGGTATGTTCGGTAGTTTTACCTTGACGGGCGATCGGTGGAGTAGGAGTGTCGGGCATAGAACAAGAGAATGCTGATACTCCAACGATTCTAGTATCGTTCAGCGATTTACAGAAACGATTGGCAAAACACTTGCAATTGCTGCCAAAATAAAACCAAATGCTGAGGCTGTTAGAGCGATGCAAGCAGAAATTCAACAATGGAATGGGCGGTTGGCAGTGTGTTTGCCTGACGCGATCGCAACGGAAGCTCAGATGACAGCAGGCATGAACGTTGAAATCGAAATCGTCAATGGCAAACTCATGATTCGCCCTAGTCCGAAGGAGTATGACTTAAGCGATCTATTAGCGCAAATCACGCCTGATAATCTGCATCCGGCGATCGACACCGGAGAGACGATTGGACAAGAGGTCTAGTAGTGACGGCAGCATATATTCCTGATTCAGGCGATCTGGTTTGGCTTGACTTTAATCCTCAGACAGGGCGAGAGCAAGCAAATCGCCGTCCAGCGGTTGTTCTCTCTCCTGCCACCTACAATGGCAAAGTCAAACTGGGGATTTTCTGTCCTATTACCACTAAGGTCAAAGGATACCCGTTTGAAGTAGCACTCCCAGATGATTTACCCATTGCTGGCGTGATTCTAGCTGACCAGGTAAAGTCCCTTGACTGGCAAATTCGGAAGGCTGAGTTTATTTGTAAAGCTCCAGATTCAGTCATGGCAGAAGTTATTGCGAAGCTGAAAGTTTTGCTGCCCTCACTTCCGGCAAACCAAATAGAAGACTAGAAAACTCCCTTCAAGAAAGTTTCTGTTACTCCTCGGTTACTTCATTTTGGATAGATGAAGGTGCTGGCATAGTTGGGTTGGCAATTTCCACCGCTTCTTCCTCAACAGGTAGATTTTGCAACAAATAATCTGGCAACTCGGATTCATGATAAGAAGTTGTAGAAATTTGTGGTCGAAGTAAACCCTGCACATTTGAGCGACCGTATTCAGCCCGTAACCTTGCACAGATTAAATTCGCCCCATTTAATTCAGCATCTTCAAGATTTGCATCCTGAAGTCTTGCCAATCTCAAATCAGCACCTATTAGATTAGATTTTTGCAATTGGGCACCATAAAAGTGTGCTTCTTTTAGATCAGCATAAGAAAATAAGGTGTTTTTGAAGCTCACATTCGTCAACCGTGCTTTGTGAAGTTTTGAGCCATTAAAGTCTGCGCCATCGAAATTAGCGTTTAGTCCATCTGGTATGCGTAGCCTTCGTAAATCCGTGAAGCTTAAATTTAGTCTATGAGGTTCAATAGAACTGTTATAAAGATGCTCACGTCGAGCTAAGACGGTCATTGCAGTTTGAACATCTTCTGAAAGCAAAGGAACATTCTTTAGCTCTTCTAAAGACCAACAGTCTGATGACTCAGGTAAAGGGGATTCTTCCCTTACATAGGAAGTCAGAGTTTCCATCACCTGCCAGTAATACTTTTCCTCTGCATCCTTGGCGATTTGCTCTAAAGCATAAATACCACCAAGTCGAGCATGGATCTTTTCGCTGCCTAGCAGTTCTACGGCTTTGCCAAAGCGTTCGGCAATCTGCTTCTCTTCCGTGGCTCGGACGTTGCGTTCCATGGCGTTGACATTCCGGCGAGTTTCCCGAAAGTTGAGGTATGCCACACCCGCCGTGACAAACACAAAGAAGCCACCGATGCCCTGCACCAAAACTGTTCGAGCAGCGTTTTCGGCATCAATGCGCGATTTTTCCAGGATAGCGATTTCTTGGGGAGCGATAGGTTTTGGCTGTGCTTTCAGTGCGTCGATTTGCTGCTGGATGGGCTTCACTTGCCACTGGGGAATTTTCCAAAGTCCAAAAAGAACAAGAATCACAGCAAGACTTCCAATTGAGATCCCAATGGATTTCGAGGAGGTGAAAGATTTCAGCATTGTGCCGCAAAGTCTCCGGGGTGGGGCTGTTGCTAGATACACCTGGATTGCTTGGATTTTCGGTCAGAGTATGAGAGTGACTAGATCTGAGGTGAAAGACAGAGACATCCTCAAAATCATGCAATGCCTACTTTTGAGCGGTCTTCTCATCGTTATGTTGTCTGCTATACGATCGCGACTAGGGTTTACCAGTAAGTAGGTAGAGTATCGTTGTGGTTGCGTGTAAGCCGATGAAGACAACATCCGATATAGATACGAATGGGGAAGCGCGATCGCTCGTTGCTTCAGAGGATTATCCGTTAAGTCCAGTGCCTTTGGGTGCCCGTAAATCGATGGCATCCTTAGCGCCGTTGCTGATGGGTTTCACGCTTTATTCTGGGACGCTCTTCGCCGGTGGATTAGTGGGTCCCGCGTTTAAGTTTTTTCCTGATTTAATTAGCTTAATCATCGTCGGCAACCTGATTTTAGGAACCTATGCCGCTGCACTCAGCAACATTGCCGCCAAAACGGGACTCAGTACCGTATTAATGGCGCGGTTTAGCTTTGGCAATGTGGGTTCACGCTGGGTTGACTTTATCTTAGGGTTCACGCAAATCGGCTGGTATGCCTGGGGAACGGCACTGATCGCAGATTTATTGAACAAGTTGGCGGGAGTGCCGCCTTCTTGGAACTGGCTAACCATTCTGTTTTTTAGCTATTTTTTCTGTTCCACTGCCTACCTGGGCTACAAAGCAATGGATTGGCTCAGCCGAGTTGCGGTGCCTGCCATGCTGATTTTGATGGTTTGGTGCTTGGCGATCGCGTCTAACAAAGTGGGCGGCTGGGAAGGCTTGCAGGCAATTCAGCCCACCAAGGAAATGACGATTGGGGCGGCGTTAACCATCATTGTCGGCACGTTTGTGTCCGGCGGCACCCAGGCAACTAACTGGAGCCGATTTGCCAAAACAGGCAAGGTCGCGACGATTTCCACCCTGCTTGCCTTTTTCTTTGCCAATGGCTTTCTTCTGTTCAGCGGCGCATTCTGTTCGCTGGTGTACGCCAACGTTCCAGGCATTGCCGATAGTTCTGATATTGTGCAGGTCATGGCATACCAAGGGTTGGTGGGCTGGGGGCTATTGCTGCTGTTTCTAAATATGTGGACAACCCAAGACAACACCATTTATGCATTTTCAGTGGCGGGTGCCCATATGTTCCGCACCAATAAGCGAACGCTGTTTGTGCTGGGTGGCGCAACGATCGCCCTAGTTCTCGCGTGGGGCGGCATCTACAAAATGTTGGTGGACTATCTCATTTTGCTGGGAACTTTTATTCCACCGATCGGCGGCGTGATTATGGCTGATTTTTGGCTACATCGTCGGGGTGAATTCCCAGCGTTGGACGTGCCGCAGCCTGCGTTTAACTGGGCAGGTGTGATTGCCTATGTTGCCGCTTCTGCGATCGCTTACTTTACAGGAAAAGCCAGCCTTGGGATTGCCCCGATTAATGGCATTGTTGCGGCGGTGATTCTATACGTGATTCTCAGCAAAGTTCTGCCTCAGCCGACTCGCAGCACCGCAGGCTAACAAAGGAGATCGTCAAAACGATTTCCCTGCGGCTCTGGACTTTATACCGCTGAATGCTTGTAAAATTGACGTGACTGCAATGGTTGCATCAATCCTATTTTCAGCTTGATTGGTTTGCACAAAAACCTTGGCTGATAACCGTTACGATGGCTTCTGGCGATCGCGTTAATTTTATTTACACTGTTTGCTTTGGAAAGTGCCCCATGATTAATGAAGTGTTCATGCCTGCTCTCAGTTCCACCATGACGGAAGGAAAAATCGTTGCCTGGGTGAAGTCTGCTGGAGACAAGGTGGAGAAAGGCGAAACCGTGGTGGTGGTGGAGTCAGACAAAGCAGATATGGATGTCGAATCTTTCTATGAGGGTTACTTAGCAGCAATTGTAGTGGCAGCAGGTGAAACGGCTCCCGTGGGTGCGGCGATCGCCCTAGTGGTTGAAACCGAAGCCGAAATTGCCACAGCCCAACAGCAATCGCCCCCTGCCGCAAAGCTGGAAGTTACCGTAACAACATCAGCGGCTCCGGCAATAGCAACCTCTGTCGCACCGTCTTCCACGAACGGAGGCAGTGCTGGCAACGGTCGTCTCACCGTCTCTCCTCGCGCCCGAAAACTAGCAAAAGATTTAAAGGTTGACTTGAATCTTTTAAAAGGCAGTGGTCCCCATGGACGGATCATTGCTGAAGATGTGGAAGCAGCCGGAGGAATTGCCGCTACACCGATTGTTGTAACGACTGCTCCTGCTGTAGCGGCTCCTGTGCCCGTAGCGGCAACGGCTTCTAAACCCGCCGCCGCGCCTGCGCCTGTGGTTTTAGGACAGCAAGTTCCACTTAACACGTTGCAAAACGCCGTTGTGCGAAGCATGATGGCAAGTTTAGAAGTCCCTACGTTCCATGTCAGCTACAAAATCACCACCGACAATTTAGACAAGCTCTACAAGCAGGTGAAGTCTAAAGGGGTGACCATGACGGCGCTATTGGCAAAAGCAGTCGCAGTTACTTTACAAAAACATCCCATTGTGAATGCCAATTATGTCAACCAAAGTATCAACTATCCAGCAGCGATCAATGTGGCGATCGCCGTAGCAATGGATGATGGTGGATTGATTACTCCGGTGCTGCAAAAAGCAGATCAGATGGATTTATATTCTCT
>JBBSCL010000204.1:0-6056 GCA_038250345.1 Leptolyngbyales cyanobacterium | reverse complement strand
TTCTAAGGCAAATAGTAATACTTGATATTCTCCTTTTTCACCCATCAAACGCAGCATTTCTCGCCCAAACGAAGTCTTCACATCAAGGTAACAGCGGAGCCATCGAGGTCCTTGTTCTTGACTATGAAAGCGGTTGTAAATTGCTGTCAGCCACAACACCATAGGATGAGGCGACATTGAGCAGAGAAAATTTTTGTAGATGCGGTTATAAATTCGATTCACTTGCAGGCTGTGAATTTCCTTTTGGGGCAGCATTACCCAAATCGTTGGGATATTCTCCTTGCTAGCTGAAAGAATTTGAGGAAATACAATTTGAGCAACAGGTTTATCTTTGGGCCACGTTGTATGTGAGACAACATTGCCCGATGGAGAGGGAGTAACGGGTTGCGATCGCTCTTCAGTTATGGTGTTTTTGGCTAATGCTTCGCCAATCCGATTCCCAATCTGATGATTGGCACTGTAGCGCTGTTCTAGCGGTTCGAGGGCTTTTAGAACTTCGGCGATCGATTGGGGACGATTCGGTGACTTTTTCTCCAAACAGCCCATCACCAAATGTTCTAGAGCATTAGGCACCTTGAGGCTAGGATTGGCTGACTTAAAGCTGCGCGGCGATTTGGAATGATGAGCCTTGTACCAGGCACCAAAGGTATGAGTTTCTGCTTGCAGTGGCATTTTGCCCGTTAGCATCTCAAACATCATGATGCCGAGGCTATATACATCTGAGCGAGAATCTAAATCTTGCCCTTCCATTTGCTCTGGAGAACAGTAAGGCAGAGTTCCCATAAAGGAACTGGTTTGCCCACTGTCTTCTTGAAGCAGTTTGGCAATGCCAAAGTCTAAAATTTTAACCAATTCGCCTAAAAGCGCATTTTGGCTAACCAGAATATTGCTGGGTTTAATATCCCGGTGAATGATCGGGCACAGTTGACCATCCATCAAAATGCCTTGATGGGCGCATTGTAACCCTAGACAAATCTGACGGGCAAGGCTAAGAAACCGAGGCAATAAAAGAGTCTGTGTGCTAATAATTTCACTCAGGCTTGACCCTTGAAGAAATTCCATCACGTAAAAGGGCACATCGTCTTCGTTAATGCCGTAGTCGGTCACTCGAACGATATGAATACTCTTTTGCCCTAGTTGAGCGCAGGTTCGAGCTTCAAATTTGAAGCGATCGCGTAACTTATCGTTGACTATCAGTGCTTGAGACAAAAACTTGACGGCAATGACTCCGCCTAGTAAAACGTCTTCAGCGCGGTATACCCTTCCCATAGCCCCTTTTCCTACCAGTTCAACCAACTGGTAGCGGTTGGCAAGTAAGTGTCCGATGTGTGGGTCTGTTATCATACGAGCAGCCAACGATGCAAGCTTCGCCCTAAAAACATTATAGATATGAGTAAAACAGCTTTAGTGTAACCAACTTATAAAATGATGTTTTAGCTAAATAGTTAGTTGGATGAAAATTAAAAAATTGAACCCAATTAAGGATTGGAATTCACTCTGTTTGCTAGTAATCCCGTAAAGCTACTGTAACAACTCATTTTGACAGTTTTTTAGTGACGCGATCGCTCACCACTGGCTTCGATTTATCTACTCTAGCTGCTGTTCCAAGGTTACTTCCATCGTACTGGTTAAATAATGCCCCGCCATGATGCCACTGGAGAGATAATATTTGTTTTCTTCAACCCGGTACATCGTTTCAAACCCGCTTCGTCGCTGGCGATCGCCCAACACCCAATATCGCTGCACAATAGACTCTTGAGCAACCCACCCTTCTCCTTCCACCCGTCCTAATAAGCTGTGTTGCAAAACAAAGGTATATTGGCGTTCGCCTGCATCTAGCCGCCCCCGATACTGAAGTGCAATCTCTTCGCGTTCACTATTTGGAAAAGTTAACTTTGTCACCATAGTAAACCAGTAGTCATCTCGGCTCCAGCCTACTAAGGTTTTACCGAGTACTGGAATTGGCATACCGTTTCGCTCTAGCCAGTGCCCCCGCATTGTCCAGCGTCCTGGCTGTATTAAAAAGGTATGAGCCACAACGTTATCCTTCGGTTCGACAGCAGATGCAATGCTGATTCAGTAGGTGACCAATGCTATCACGCATCTACAAGACTAACAGGTCGATGGAAAAAGGGAAATGGCGAATGGGAAGTGGCGAATGGCGAATGGCGTTCGCGTAGCGTCTCCGCAGGAGATATGGTGAGTGGCAAATGGCATATTTCGAACTCAAAACTCCGTTCGCGTAGCGTCTCCGTAGCTTCTGCTTCTCGCAGAGTAGGAGTTACTCAAAACTCCGAACTCAAAACTCCGAACTCAAATAAATTTCGCCGAGGAGGACGGGGTGCTGCGCTCCGGTGACGGCGGGGAGGTTGCCGGGGATCTGGTGTAAGCGCCAGTATGCCAGAACTGCAAAGGCGATCGCTTCTTTAAAATCGGCATTTACGCCCACATCATCGGTGGTTAATACGGGAATGGAGTTAAGTCGGGCTTGAAGCCGCTGTTTGAGGTATTGGTTTTTGCTACCACCACCACACAGCAAAACGCGATCGGGGAGGTGAGGTAAAAAAGTTTGATAGCTGTGGGCAATAGAAGCGGCAGTCAATTCAGTCAAAGCCGCCAAAATATCCGCTGCTTCAGTTATGCCGATAGTGACACAATCGGCAAGACATTGATTCAGGTATTCAACCCCAAACAGTTCTCGCCCGGTCGATTTGGGCGGTGGTTGGTGGAAAAAAGGATGCTGAAGCCACTGATCTACCAACGAGTGGCTAACCTGTCCAGTTGCCGCCCAGTTACCGTTGTGGTCGTAGGTTTTGGCTCCCTGACTAAGCTGCTGCACTGCTAAATCAAGCAAGCTGTTGCCAGGTCCCGTATCCCAGCCTAAAACCTCTGACTGCCAATCTTTTTGAGGATCAACCGCAGGCAGATAGGTCAGGTTGCCAATGCCGCCGATGTTTTGCACACAGCTTGATTGGTGGGGCTGCCCAAACAAGTAGGCATCAATTTTGGAAACCATGGGCGCACCCTGCCCACCCGCCGCAATATCTGCCGCTCGAAAATTGCTGATGGTGGTGATGCCTGTGCGATAGGCGATCGCGTCTCCTCGCCCCATTTGTAGGCTATAGCCGAGAGGATTAGGTGAGAGGTGAGAGGTAAGAGGCGAGAGGGGTTTCGACTCCGCACTTCGTACTTGCCCTGCGGGTCGATGAAAGACGGTTTGCCCGTGGGAGCCAATCAATTCAGCGGTAGGATGCCCGGTTTGGATGGCGATCGCGGCTTGGGCGAAATGGTGAGCGATCGCGTCATCTAGAGATGCCAAATCGGCGATCGGCAATGCTGCACCCGCACACACCGCCAAAATCTGTTCGCGTAGGGCAATCGGGTAAGCAATAGTTTTACCGGCTAGCAAGGTTACTTGCAAATCTGTGGTGGAGCCAGAAATGTCAACCAGCGCTGCGTCAATCCCATCCACAGAGGTGCCACTGATCAGACCAATTACAAGCATAGGGAACCAAAATCTAAGAGCTAGAAATTAGACTACCTTATACAGGAAGTGCAAGTCTTGCTGAATGAATCAGCATTAAGAAGCTACTACATCTGTCAGAAATCTAGAAGAGCTAATTGCAGCGTTCAGATGCCGCCGTAGAATCGAAGCGCTATCATAGAAGCTATTGATAAAACTTGTAACAAATTATCAATGATTGTTTCTCATTCCAGTTTTGCCAAAATTAAAGCTTCAGTCACAGAGAAGGTGTTCTTTGGTCACGAGCCGACTCCTGAACTGATTGCTATCTTGCTGGTTTATTTCGTGCAGGGCATTCTAGGCTTAGCACGGTTAGCGGTTAGCTTTTTCCTTAAAGATGATTTGGGCTTGGGTCCGGTTGAAGTGTCTGCCCTGGTTGGAGTTGCTGCCCTACCTTGGATGGTCAAACCGCTGTTTGGTTTCATTTCAGATGGACTGCCGATTTTTGGCTATCGTCGTCGCCCTTACCTGATCCTGTCTGGGCTGTTGGGAACGTTAGCCTGGGTGGCAATGGCAACGGTGGTGAATACGCCGCTGGCTGCGACCGTGGCGATCGCGGCAAGTTCACTTTCGGTCGCCTTTAGCGATGTGATTGTCGATTCCCTCGTGGTCGAGCGGGCGCGCAAAGAATCCGTGGGCAAAGCCGGATCTTTGCAATCACTCTCGTGGGGGGCTTCTGCGGCGGGTGGCTTAATGACGGCTTACTTGAGTGGCTATTTGTTAGAGCATTTCACTACGCGCACCGTTTTTGCCATTACGGCGGTCTTTCCATTAATTGTCTCCTGCGTTGCCTGGATTATTGCTGAAACCCCGGTCACCGAGCGCATGGATTGGGGAGCCGTCAAGCATCAGCTTCAACAGTTGCGGCAGGCATTGAGTCAAAAATCTATTTGGATGCCCACGGCATTTTTGTTTGTTTGGCAGGCAATGCCCACGGCAGAATCTGCTTTCTTCTTCTTCACCACCAACGAGCTTAAATTTGCACCAGAGTTTTTAGGGCGAGTGCGCTTGGTGACTAGCTTGGCATCACTGATTGGCGTGTGGGTTTTTCAGCGCTTTTTAAAGAATGTTCCCTTTCGCACGATTTTTGGCTGGTCAACCGTGATTTCAGCCGCGCTGGGAATGACAACCTTACTACTTGTGACTCACGCCAACCGCAGTTTGGGCATCAGCGACCAATGGTTTAGCTTAGGGGACAACCTGATTTTGACGGTTATGGGGCAAATTGCTTTCATGCCCGTGTTGGTTCTCGCCGCGCGACTTTGCCCTCCTGGCATAGAAGCTACTTTGTTCGCGTTGCTCATGTCGGTCGTCAATTTGGCAGGGTTGGTTTCCTATGAGTCTGGCGCATTTTTAATGCACAAGCTGGGCATCACAGAAAGCAATTTTACAAACTTGGCGCTGCTGATTGTGATTGCCAATCTCACGACCCTGTTGCCATTGCCGCTTTTGGGATGGCTGCCCTCTAGCGAAGAGATGCCCGAAGATTCCTATGATCATCAACCTCCGGCAACCTTAGAGCTAGATCTAGGTGCCTCTAAGCATCTCGCCCAACCCTTTTTGCCTGACCTAATGACGGAATTGGTTGTACAGTCACGCGAACCAGAACCTGTAGAGGAATAATATGACGAGTGTTGAACTGAATCCATCTGTTTTGGAAAAGTCTTATCGGCGGGAAGATTGGCAGCGGGGCTACAATTCTTTAGCGCAAGAATTTGATTACTGGATTGATGAGATTGATGGAGAAATTCCAGCCGACCTGCAAGGAACTTTGTTTCGGAATGGTCCTGGGTTGCTGGATGTAAATGGGGAACAAATTCATCACCCGTTTGATGGCGACGGGATGATCTGCGCGATCGCTTTTCAAAATGGACGCGCTCACTTCCGCAATCGCTTTGTCAAAACTGAAGGCTACCTGGCAGAACAAGCAGCCGGGAAAATTTTGTATCGTGGCGTGTTTGGCACCGATAAGCCGGGTGGTTGGATGGCAAACTTGCTCGATGTTCGCCTAAAAAATATTGCGAATACCAACATTCTATATTGGGGCGGCAAGCTGCGGGCACTGTGGGAAGCGGCTGAACCTCATGCCCTCGATCCACACACCCTTGATACGTTGGGTTTGGATTATTTAGAGGGCGTATTGAAACCCGGCGACGCATTTGCCGCCCATCCCCGCATCGATCCTAACTGTGGAAGCAATGGCGATGCTTGCCTAGTGAACTTCTCGATCAAGCCCGGTTTGTCGTCCACCATCACCCTATATGAATTTGCCCCAGATGGTAAGCTACTGCAAAAGTATGCTCACTCCACTCCCGGTTTTGCTTTCATCCATGACTTTGCCATTACGCCTCACTACTGCATCTTTTTTCAGAATCCTGTCACCTTTAATCCCCTCAACTTTTTGGCAGGAACCCGTTCAGCCGCCGAATGCATTCAGTTTCACCCAGAAAAACCGACCAAGATTGTAGTCATTCCCCGGAAGGGCGCAAAAAGCAGTGAAGCCGCTCAACTGCAAGCACCCCGCACGTTTGAA
>JBBSCL010000203.1:0-6063 GCA_038250345.1 Leptolyngbyales cyanobacterium | reverse complement strand
GGGGGATTATTGGCACCCGCAACAACGGTGATGTTGGTTGGGTCAAGCAGTAAGGTGCCTGTCAAGCCATTGGGCGCAAACGTATTCACGGCTCCACGGTAGTCGAGAAATTGCTTGCCGGAAACTTCGACGAAGCCACCGTTGCCAGAAGTTTCCCCGCCTTTTGCACTCACTTTGCCGTAGAACCGGGTTGCTTCATCCGACCAGACGATCACCGTGCCACCGTTACCAGTGTCGATCGCGTCTGCCTGAATCACAACATCGGGTGCAACAAAGACGCGGCTGGCAGTGGGCACAATCCCCTGACCCTGAAAGTCGCCGCCAATCAACACCGTGCCACCGCCGCCGGGAGCCGAAACATCGATCGCGGCTTGATCGAGAAGAGCAACGCGATCTCCCAACACTTCCACTCGTCCGCCTGGTGCCGTCAAACCGCCCGTATTGGTGACGGTGTTGCCGATTAGCGTCAGGCTTTGCCCATTGCCCACCGTTAAATTGCCTGCCTGAGTAATGGGAGCCTGTCCGCGTCCGTACTGCAATCCAGGCGTGATATTAACCGTGAGCAGCGGCGCAGCTTGAGGATTCGTGGCGCTGAACTGGCTCCCATCGGGAAAATTGAGATGAGGGGCAGTGGTCGCCACAAACGAGCCGCGCATATCCAGCCGCGCCTCTGCCCCAAAAATGATGCCGTTGGGATTGATCAAAAACAGGTTAGGTTGGGATGCGCCTAGGGTTCCCAACTTGCCCAAAATTTCGGACGGATTGGCTCCTGTAACCCGCGCCAAGATGTTTTGAATCGCGGCATTGGGACTGAGAAAATAGGCTCCGCGACCTTGACTAACGTTAAATTCTCGAAAACTGTGGAACAGGTTTGCGCCGCGCTGTGCCCCGCCCGCGATCGCTTCTACAGGTTGTCCACCAAAGTTTTGGATTATCGTCGAGTTTTCTGCGCCGAGCGTGGAGTCGGGCACAATATTGCTTTGGGCAAAGCTGGCGATTGGGGTTGCCATGCTGATAACCAAACCCAACACTAATCCACTTTGCCAGTTAAACTGCCGCATCTCAGTAAATTTCCTGATTGATCTCTGCGGCAATTCTATCAGCGGAGCAAAACAGCCTGCTAAAGTTCATCATATCTTCATGTGTCTCATTTGCTCAACAAAATTGAGATGTCGATGTAAGCGCTTTACTACCCGCGATCGCTAGTTTGAAAAACACAGGAGCATTAACGCTGCGATCGACGACGCTCGAAGGATTGTGATTAATCCACTCTCGTGCATCTGAATTGCTACATCAAAACGCTGAACAACTTACTTAGCACTACTAAGCCCGATCAAAGCAATTTTTGCTTGAGACAATGCCAGTCGCGGCGATCGCAGGGCTGGAAGAATACATAGCCCATCTCCTAGCCCTGGCAATGCCCGTACCACTACAACTCGTTGAGGAATCCGCTTTTCTAGCGGACTAATCACGCTTCACGACGGCTACTCGTGCCAATCACTGCAATTTTATGTCGATAAATCAGTTCAGCACCAAACCAACCTGTGATTCCTAGCAGTGTGGCTACGACTGTTGAGATAATCAACCCAATCGGTAAGATTGCTCCTTCAACATTGTTCCAACGGAGCGCCCAGTTAACAAGGGTTAAAAACATCGCTGTAACATTACCTGTCATATGAATCCAGCCAGCACTGTGTTTTTTTACGCGATCAATCTTAAGAAAATCCATCATTCCCGTGAAGGCTGCCACTAATCCAGAAATAAATCCAGCACCAATCAACCATAAGGAGGCTCGTGCCCAGAATGGATCTTGAGTAAACCAGTAGCCAATATCGCTAGCAAACGCTCCAGTGAGAAACGCAATAGGGAAGGTAACCAGTAAAGGATGAAGCGGATGACCCGCGATCGCCACCGTGCTAGGAATGCCACTATCGCGGTATTCACGCTCGTCACTTTCAATGAATGGGGGAATGCTGGGAGTTTGGGTCATGGTTCTCTCCTGAAAGGTAGTGATAAAAATATGGAAAAGGCTTTACTCGACTTGTACCCATGAACAGATTGTCGAATCTCACTCATTGCTATGAGCGCTGAACTTTCACTGGTATAAGTAAACGGCTTTAAATCATCAACTAGGGAAATAAAGCGGTCAATTTTTGATTCGTATCCATACTCCAGTAGAGATAGATTAAAAATCAATCTATCTGGAGAGGTACAAATACGACCTGAAGCAGGCTGAGACAGGAAAAACATTACTTTGCCGATGACAAGTGATCCAGACCGGGGGGCACGTTTTGATTTGATAAGTACTCTTTTCTCGGTTCTTTCACGATAAAACTCTAACTTTTGCTAGAGGAGTAGTTGTTTTTTTATAGATAAGCTTGAACTTGTGTTCAGATATTTCAGGTTATTAAGGAGTATTATCATGATGACTTTATTTTCTAATGCGATCGCCTACATTCGTTCCCTGCTCAAGGGTCTGCAACTTCAACAATATTTTGCATTCGTTCTAGTTGGTTTTTTATTACTAACAACAAATGCCAACGCTGCACCTGCCAACGAAGCTTTGGCGGCAAAAGTTCGTGAGCGGATCGAACAAACCGATCAGGCAGATAGACCTAAAACTACTGGCGAATGGAACCGAGAAGCTAAGGCAACCGAAGGTCAACCTGGCAAGAGGATAGAAAGAATTGCTAAAGAATCTGGAGAAGCCCTCAAGCAGTTTGGCTCTGGCTATGTAAAGGGCGCTCAAGAAACGGCTGGTGATCTGCAACGTGGTGCTGCACAAATCGGTCGTTAATAGATAGGCGGACTATTCAGAGCGAACACTGAAGAGTTAATGTTGACACTGGCTAGGGGCACCTCTCGTGGGTGCCCTCAGTTTCTTGTGTAAACAATTGAGCTATAAGCGATCGCGATAAACATGCTCGGCTTCTTTGAACTCACGATGTGATCACAATACGATCGAGTTCAAAGCGTTTGCGGGTCTTTCCACCCATCAACAAACCATCAAATAATTATCATCAGAGGCATGGATATGAACCAACCGATTAAGGTTGAGAAAACGATGACAATCAATAAACCAGCAGCAGAACTTTATCGCTTCTGGCACAACTTCGAGAACCTGCCGCATTTTATGAAGCATCTTAAATCAGTGAAGGTTCAGGATGCTACGCGATCGCATTGGGTTGCTAGCGCACCTCTAGATGGCAGCGTTGAATGGGATGCCGATATCACTGAGGAGCGAGAAAATGAGTTGATTGCCTGGAAATCTGTTGCGGGGGCAGATGTCGATAATGCGGGTTTCATTCAGTTTAAACCCGCCCCTAATAACAACGGGACTGAGGTAAAGGTGGTCACAGAATACAATCCGCCTGCTGGTGTAATTGGAGCCGCGATCGCTAAGTTGTTCGGTGAAGCGCCAGAACAGCAAATAGGCGATGATTTACGTCGCTTCAAAATGCTAATGGAAACGGGTGAAGTTGCCACCACTGAAGGGCAATCACGCGGCGGCAAGTAGATCAGGGCTTACGCAAATCAACCTAAATTTGCCCCCCAACCCCCAATTTTGGGGGAGCTAGAGATCCGAGTCCCCCAGAATTGGGAGATTTGGGGGGCGAGTGCGTAAGTCCTATAGATGTTCACTAACCACTTAAATTTAGGAGATTTCAACTGATGAAAGCAGTGTGCTGGCAAGGTGCTAATAAGGTAGAGGTCAAAACTGTACCTGATCCTAAAATTATTAATCCACGGGATGCGATCATCAAAATTACGTCAACTGCAATCTGCGGTTCCGACTTGCACTTGTATGATGGCTTCAACCCTACTATGAAACCGGGCGACATCCTAGGTCATGAATTCATGGGGGAGATCGTGGAGTTGGGCAGCGGGGTCAAAGATGGGAATCCCCGAAATAATGGTGAGCCACTTGCCGTGGGCGATCGCGTGGTGGTTCCATTTACCATTGCCTGCGGTAGCTGCTTCTTCTGCAACCGTACTCTATGGTCGCTGTGCGATAACTCTAATCCCAATGCGTGGATGGTCGAGAAAGTGATGGGGCACTCGCCATCAGGGCTTTTTGGCTACTCTCACCTCACGGGTGGCTATGCGGGCGGTCAGGCAGAATATGCCCGTGTGCCTTTTGCAGACACAGGATTATTCAAAATTCCAGATGGATTAACCGATGAGCAAGTCCTGTTTCTAACTGACATTTTTCCGACTGGATATATGGCAGCCGAAAATTGTGATATTCAACCGGGTGATACGGTTGCTATTTGGGGTTGCGGTCCTGTGGGGCAATTTGCCATTCGCAGTGCCTATATGCTGGGAGCCGATCGCGTCATTGCGATCGATCGCGTTCCTGAACGGTTGCAAATGGCGAAAGAACAAGGTAGAGCAGAAATCTTAAACTACGAAGAAGTTGAGGTCGGTGAAGCTTTGAAAGAAATGACAGGAGGGCGAGGTCCTGATTCTGTGATGGATGCGGTGGGGATGGAGGCTCACGGCATGGGCTTAGAAGGTATGTATGACAAGGTGATGCAAGCAGCGCGGCTGGAAACCGATCGCCCCAATGTGCTACGTCAGGCGATCGTTGCCTGTCGTAAAGGCGGCACTGTCTCAGTTCCGGGCGTGTACACTGGCTTTGTAGATAAAATCCCCATGGGTGCTTTTATGAACAAAGGGCTAACCATGAAAACAGGACAAACTCACCTACATCGCTACCTGCGTCCGCTACTTGAACGGGTTCAGAACGGCGATATCGATCCATCATTTGTGGTCACACATCGTCTTCCTCTAGATGCAGCACCCGAAGCTTACGAAATCTTTAAGCATAAGAAAGACAACTGTATCAAGGTTGTCCTCAAGCCTTGATATAAACGAAGCCTGTCGTCAGCTCTTCAACAATTAGTAGTAAAGTTGACGTTGGTTCACATCAAAATAAGTTTGAGTAGCAAACAAAATTCTACTCAAACTTATTTTGTTTTAATCGATAGATGACGAAGCGCCGTAGTTTAGGAGATTTTAGGTAAAACTTGCCCATACAAAGATAGTGAATAATCGAAAAACTATAGGTGGGAGTGAATTAAGCCTGCCGTAGTTCAGGAGATTAATGATTGATGTGAAGGCGAGTTTAGTCATAAATCTCACTGATGTTCAGGAGATTGAGGACAAAACCAGCCCTTACTGCGTAGAGTTGCTGTAATTGAAAGTAGTCATGATGCTAAAGAGTCGAGGTCGATCGCGGCTTTCATCTGCTGTTTACTTTGATGAACCCCAGGCAGGTCGTACCATGCAACATCAGGATACTCATGATGCTCCAAATGGTATCCAAAGTGGTAGCAGGAAAAGAATGACCAGATTAGAGGATAGTTGCTGCTCACAGCACGATGAGGATTGCGACTATCAATGTTGCTCGATCCGTGAGGGAGATAGGTTCCAAAAAAGAATAGCTGTAGCGAACTGAGCACAAGGGGCAGAACCCAGAATAACAATATATTAAAACCTGAAATATTCAACCCAAACCGCAAGATTAAAAACGCGATAGTCATGAACCAAAACAGTTTGCGTTGCAATTCTGCATCTACGTAACCCATCATGAAATTTAGATACCAGGCAAAGAAACCAGGATGAACTCCATCGTGAAAATCAGGATCGTCTGGTTGACCGGGCGATCGATGATGTTTCCAGTGATTTAGAGCCAGCTTCTTATAAGGAAGAAAACCATATAGGGTCAGTGCCAGAGAGCCAATCCAATGATTTAATCGATGATTATTAGGAAACACGCTCCCATGAATTGCATCATGAACCACAATAAATAGTCCAGTTTGAATGAAGGTTCGCCCCAAAATAGCAGGCAAAACCCACAGTGATGCTCTTTGAGGGAAATTGATGGTCAGCAGAAAAATCAAACTACTGATCCAAAGAAAGATGATGGTTGAAGCGACTAGAAACCCTTTCCATTGCTCTGATTGTGGCTTACGCTGCACGGAGATCTGCCTCATCGAGTAACACCATTGTTTCTGCACCGATTCTGCCAAATGCAGGCACCCGTCCCAACGCCATCTC
>JBBSCL010000202.1:0-6097 GCA_038250345.1 Leptolyngbyales cyanobacterium | reverse complement strand
CCAATTTATGAACCGTGGAATCCTGATGAAAAGCGTGGTGGCTATGTTGACCTGGATTGCGGCGTGCGGGTGATTGGCTCTCAATGGTACGGTGCATCGGCTCCCAAAGCGATCGCCCAGCTAGCCGAAGCCATTCAGTCTCTACCCGCTCCTCCTGCCCACACTATCATGCTGTTTCACCACGGCTTAGAAGGACAGATCGCCCGCTACCAAGGAGCGTTGCGCTACGCCGATTTGTTGCCCCTGAAACAGGCTGGAGTTGAGTACCTTGCCCTGGGTCACATCCACAAAAACTACGAAGAGCAGGGCTGGATTTTCAACCCCGGTTCTTTAGAGGCAAACAACATTGATGAAACAACCTGCAAACGCGGTGCTTATCTAGTGGAAATTAATTCCACTGGAATTCACGCCGAACTGAAGCAAGATTATTGCCAGCGTCCAGCCCTACGTCTGAAGTTGACGACACGCGGACAGGAAAGCCTGGAAGAATTGGAAGAAAGCGCGATCGCCCTCGTGCAGCAAGCCATCCAATCTCGCAAGATCAATCCCAGCGACCAGCCAATGGTGGAACTGAAAATTGAAGGGCAAGTAGGCTTCGATCGCCTAGAACTAGACACCCGCAAACTTCAGCAGACCCTGAAGCAACTCAGCAACGCGCTGATTTTTCTGCTCAAATACGACGTAGATTCGGTTGAGTACGCCTCGCCTTTATCTGACGAAGCCAGCCGCCTGCAAATTGAGCAAGAAATTTTTATCGATCTGCTAACCGCCAACAACGTCTACAAAAAACGCGCTCCCACCTTGGCACAAGGGCTGATTGATCTGAAGGATTTGCAGCTACAAGGGCGATCGGAAGCGGAACTTTACACCTTTACCGAAAGTTTGATCAATCAATCTGCTGAATAGTCTAGAATCCAACTTCGCTTGGTCAAAATCCCCGACCCCACAAATTGGGAAAGCTGCTTTCTTAAAGTTCTTCAAGATTGAGCATTAAGGGTTATCCCGCAACTGTCGTTTTAACGTGGGGTTTTGCTCGATCGCCCGTCCGATTTGGTCGAACCGTTCTAAGGTTAATCCTTGGAGCCTGACGGCTCGGCTTTGCTTTGGTGCTGTATCTTGTTGAATTTGCTTGATTTTGGTCAACGCTTTATCAAACTGCTGCTGATCTTTTGTTGAAATATCTGCTGTTAAAGAAGAGTTAGGATTATCCTGCCTTTCCCCAATTTCCTGAAACCTCTGAGGCGTTAATCGCTCTTCTTTGAGTGCTTCAGCCATTTTCTGTTGCATTTCCATCTCAACTTTTTTCAGTTGCCTGATGGCTTGGGCAAACTGCTGTAGCTCCAATGGGCTAGCTGACGCGGTCGCTCTTTGTGGCGATATAGCTTGAGTGATCAACGTTTGGCTTGGCGGCTTAGCTTGGGCAATTGCTGAAGGCACAAACAACAAAGCTCCAGCGAATACAGCGATTGTTTTTTTCATTGCAATGATGCTCGTGAAAAGCAATTTTGACTATCTTTAACCAGACCTAATATAGCCTTTCTCGCTTCTCTCCAAATAGGAAGGACTAGAAATGATTGAAATTCACAGGCTGCTGCTTAAGGTCGAGACGCTGAGGGCAGTTTGTTAATGACCTTATCAATAATTCCGTAGGCTTTCGCTTGCTCAGCCGACAGGTAGAAATCGCGATCGGTGTCCACTTCAATTCGTTTCAGCGGCTGACCGGTAGATTCAGCCAGCAGACGATTCAGCACGCTTCTTAAGTACAAGATCTCTTTTGTCGCGATCGCAACCTCACTGGCTTGACCCCAAGTTCCTCCAAGGGGTTGATGAATCATAATTCGCGAGTTAGGTAGAGCTAGGCGCTTTCCTTGGGTGCCACCTGCTAACAATAGGCTTGCCATAGAACTGGCTTCTCCTAATGAAACAGTGACAACATTGGAGCGTAAAGAGCGCATTGTGTCATACATTGACAGTCCTGCGTTGATGTCACCGCCGTTAGAATTTATGTACAAGTAAATGTCTTTTCCGGGGGCTTGTGAGTCGAGATAAAGCAATTGAGCGATGACACTTTCCGCCATTTCATGAGCGATTTCCCCGGTGACAAATACGATTCTTTCCTCAGAAAGCCATTCATCAATGGTGCTGGTGTTGCGATCGCTTTCAGATTGTGCGGCTTTGGGTGCTTCAGTTTGATTGAGCCGGGGCTGCGATCGCTTAAAATCTTTGCCGAAAGCAATTTCAGAACTAAGCGGACTTAGGATTCCGATTAACAAAGATGCGATCAGCAAAAAAGCTTCAGAACTTGTTTTGGTAGTCAAATTATCTGCAAAAAATCAGGTCGTACATACATTACTCCAAGTTTGTGACGAAGTTTGTGACGAAGTTTGTGACGAAGCAAATAAACGCTCCTTAAAGCTTCAAGCAAGGATCACAGCCATCAGATCTTCTGCCATTTCAAAATTGGCAGTCACGCTTTGCACGTCGTCCAAATCTTCTAAGGCATCCATTAACTTGAGAACGCTGCGGGCTTGGTCAGGATCGACGACCTCCAAGGTGTTATTAGGAATCCAGCGTAGTTCTACCTGAGTAATAAGGTAGCCGCCCTCTTTGAGAGTTTGGCTGAGAATTTCCAAATTATTAGGATTAGTGAACGATTCAGCAACAGTGCCATCATCGGTTTCCACCAGTTCATAGGTGTCTGCGCCGCCCTCTAGAAATACTTCCAGTAGGGCTTCTTCGTTGATTTCGGTGGTCGCCTCGGATCGCCGTCCTTTTCCGGTTTTAATCGGAGCCAGCGACACTTCCACAAAGCCTTTTTGGTCAAACATCCAGCCGACGCAGCCGATTTCTCCTAAATTGCCGCCATTTTTGCTAAACGATACTCGCAAATCAGCCGCCGTGCGATTGCGGTTATCGGTCAAGGCTTCAATCAAAATGGCAACGCCACCCGCGCCATAGCCCTCATAGCGAATGGCTTCTAGGGCAGCGTTGTCTCCCAGTTTGCCCGACCCTTTGGCGATCGCCCGGTCAATATTGTCATTGGGCATCCCTGCTGCTTTGGCTTTGTCGATCGCCGTTCTCAATTGAAAATTACCCGCCGGATCAGGCACACCACTCCGAGCCGCCACGATAATTTCTCGCGAGATTTTAGTAAATACCTTACCCTTTACTGCATCCACTCGCGCTTTCTGGCGTTTGATATTTGCCCACTTACTGTGTCCTGCCATAGCTCGATTGCAACCTAGCGCTTAACTTAAACAGTGATTTCAATTCATAGGATACCGAAAGATTTACGCCACTGGTTGAAAAGTAGTTTGGATGAACCCTATCAGCGCTGTGTAATCGTTAGGGCTGATACCATCGTCACTGAGCAATGTGGTCTGTTTAGATAAGGAGCAAGAAGTTATGATAGCGACGGCAATCGGTAAGGTCGCGATCGATGAAGGGCTAGAAAGCTTTCTATTAGTGCTGTGTGTTTCGCTGACGGTGGCAACACTACCCCGCATTTTTAGCTGGTTTTCTCACATTCCCTATACGTTGATGCTGGTGATTGTAGGCTTAGGCTTGGCGCTATTGGAGGTACGGTTGGTTGACCTCTCGCCAGAACTGATTCTTTCTATTTTCTTGCCACCGCTTTTATTTGCCGCCGCTTGGAATTTGAAATGGTCAAATCTACAGCAAGAGGCAACCCCTATCTTGCTTTATGCCCTACTCGGCGTAATAGTGTCGATCGCTGGAATTGCCTGGGGACTTGTCCAATTTACTAGCCTTTCGATCGAAGCGGCATTGTTGGTGGGAGCCTGTCTAGCGGCAACTGATCCAGTTTCGGTCGTAGCGCTGTTTCGCGAGTTAGGCGTAGATAAGCAGCTTTCAGCCGTGATAGAGGGAGAAAGCTTAATCAATGACGGCATGGCGGTTGTTGCGTTTGGCGTTCTAGTTGGACTCGCGATGGGCAATGAGGATGTGGCAGTTCAGCCTGTGCTGCTTCAGCTTGCGACGGTTCTTGGCGTAGGGGTAGGAATGGGATTGTTGCTAGGATTCGCCATCTCTTATCTGACCCAACGGTTCGATTTGCCACTCGTGGAGCAGTCGTTGACTCTAGTGGCTGCCTATGGAGCCTATTTGCTTGCCGAGAAGTTGGGGGGGTCTGGAGTGATTGCAACGGTAACGACCGGGCTGATTTTAGGCAACTTTGGCTCTCGCATTGGCATGAGTCCCCGAACCCGTGTGATTGTGTCGGAGTTTTGGGAGTTTTTATCGTTCTTTGTCAATTCGATTGTGTTTTTGCTGATTGGCGATCAGGTGCAATTTTCAGAGTTGGGCAGAAATTGGCAGGCGATCGCCATGACTGTCATTGCCATGCTGCTCTCGCGGGCGCTGTTTATCTATGGCTTGGGCTTTCTCAGCAATCGTCTTGCCAACTCCCAACAGACCATTCCAGAACAAACGGTGCTGTGGTGGGGCGGTTTGCGTGGATCGGTTTCGATTGCCCTAGCGTTAAGTGTTCCGGCTGTGTTACCCGTTCGCTCTGAAGTCATTTCAATAGTGTTTGGTGCGGTGCTGTTTACGCTACTGGTGCAGGGCTTGCTGATTAAGCCCCTATTGTCGCGGTTACAGCTATTGGGCGATCAGCCAATGCGCGAACAATATTTCGCGGCGATCGCTCGCCAATCTGCACTCAACCGTGTTTTAAAGCATTTGCAAACGACGACCGATCGCCCTAATGCAAACCTCGAATTCTATGCTGAGCAAACAAGCCTTGTGCAAGGAGAACTTGCCCGTTTGCAAACAGAGCTTGATGAATTAATGGATGAACATCCAACCATGCAAGTTTTTGTTCAGCAGCAGCTATATGAGGAACTGAGGGCGATCGAAGCCGATACCTATGCCGAATTTGTTCAATCTGGGCGATTAAAACATGAACTTTCTCCTCTGTTACAAGATGGAACTAAACCATCTACCGCAAGTTAAAGATTCAGTGCAGCTACGGCTCTCTTGCGGTTTTTGGTTTCAGTAAGCTAGGTGGATAACGATCGCGTTTTACACTCATGCCATTGCAACACGCTGAATATGTTGAACAATCTAAAAATTCCCGATAAGCTTCGCAAAAAAATAGACAGCGAACTTGAGCCAAGAGAATCTATTCAATGGATTGGTCAACCGCAGCCAAACGTTTCTCCGTTGATTGTTAGCTGTCTCGGTGTGTCTTTATTTGCGATTCCCTGGACAGCCTTCTCTATTTTCTGGATATACGGAGCATTAGGGCATAAAATCCCTGACTTGAGAGAAGGGTTTCAGCCTCACTATTTGTTTGCTCTTTCTGGTGTGCCATTTGTTCTCGTTGGCTTGGGGATGCTGTTTAGTCCCTTCTGGATCTGGCGTACAGCGTTTGAGAAGGTATACATTATCACCAATAAACGGGCGATCGCGTTTGAAGGTGCTAACACAACTACCATTCGCAGCTTTGAGCCTCAACAGCTTGCAAAAATTTACCGCCGCGAAAATAACGATGGCACGGGCGATGTAGTGATTATTGTGCGATCGTGGAAGGATAGCGACGGAGATCCACAGAAAGAGGAAGTTGGATTTCTTGCTATTTCAAACCCAAAACAAGCAGAAACCTTGCTTAAGGAACTGGCTCAAATCGCTTTGTAGAGGGTTTTACGTCCACTCGTCGTCAGCCGCAGAAAGCGATCGCTGCACCTTGGGGAAACGGTAGAACGTGCTGCCTTCTCTATCCACATCCGGCAAGATTGAAAATGCTTTGGCTTGCGTTTCTAAATAGAGTTTGGCGGGTTCAGCATCGACCCTAGCAGTGGCGGCTAGTTGAATCAGCGTAATCGTGCCACCGTGGGTTTCTAGCAAATAATAAAATGCGTCTCGCAGTCGGCGCTCCTGCTGAAGATTACGCGCCAGATTAATCAACGAGAAGCCAATCAGCCCAGCGACTCCAACTAATAGCGACCACTCCAAAACTGCCATACTCAGTGTTTTTAATCTTAAACAACTGTAGAAATCCTACTCCCTAAACCTACACTGAATCTTGTTTGGTAAGGATGAACAGGTTTAGTAAGAAAGCGATCGCTGCAAAATCGCT